>NZ_QUMC01000003.1:0-162593 GCF_003481925.1 Butyricicoccus sp. OF10-2
ATAGACTTCAAAAGATTTCTCTCTGCGCTCGCCGCCGCGAGAATGGTGAGGGGGTGCTGCGGCTGTGGGTAACTGCCGCAAGGGAGTTATCCATCAACCGCAGCAGGGGGAGAGGAAAGACGCGGGCGGCGCGGATTTCGTTCCTCTCCCCTCACCTCAAAAGCGGTTTTTACCGGCGTTTTGATAAGATATTAGCATATCGCACAAAAACTGAAGTTGAATCTTGTGCATGATTAAAAATATTTTTCAGGGGCTATTCCATTGACCACATTTCGGCGTTATAGTAAAGAGGAAATATTTCCAATGTCCTTTGACAACCGCATACTCAGGCATCAGGTACAAATTCGGCGCGGAGAGCTGCAGCGGAAAGCTGTGAACTGTGGGTGGCTCCTATCATGGCAATGACCCGCGCGGAAGATAATGATACTCCCGACCAGTCACCGTCCGAGCGTGAAAACGTCGCAGGCAATGAGGTCGGACAACGGATAGGTGAAATTCCTGTGGAATCGGTACGCCGCCGATCGCTTGGTGCTTCCCGCAGTCGGGGGTGAGGCCGAATAGACTGACAGTAACAGTATAAATCATTATAAAACCGGAAGAATACCGCTTCTTTGCGTGTATTCTTCCGGTTTCGCACTTCATGGAGGTTTTACATGTCATTTGATTACGAAATTTTATCACAGAATGATCTGCTGGAACTGTTTCCGTTCGGCCGGTCAAAACTCAACGCCTTACTGCGGGCCGGTGTTCTGCCCGTCACCAAAGTTGGACGTGATTACATCACCATTCGAGCAGAACTTGACCGCTGGTTCGCGGCCAATCGCGGACGTGAAATCTTCTATTAACCAGACGTTGCGAACCATGCAGAGTATGGCGTATAATAACAATGTTAGCTGTTGTAGCTGCCGCACCGGGTCAGGAGCGAAAATGAGCAATACAACAGAAAAAGTAACGAAAACGAATCGTCATTACGGGGAGGGCAGTATTTATCAGCACAAAGATGGCCGCTGGGTAGCAAAATACCGCGATGAAGCCATGGCGAAACCGCAGTACCTTTATGGTTCGACCGAAGCTGAGGTTCGCCGCAAGCTGCGGGATTGGAAAAAGCAGACGGCACGCGGTCTGACTGCGTGCAAGAAAGTGTTTTTTCGTGATTATGCAGATAACTGGTTTTACACGTTCAAGCAGCACTCTGTCGAAAACAGCAGTTTTGACCGTTACGAAAGCATTTATTTGCATCATATCAAGCCTGTATTGGGCGATATTCAGATTGCGTCTATCCGCAGTGAGGAGATTCAGAATCTGCTGGTTGCGAAAAGCAAAACGCTTTCGTACAGTGTAGTGAAGAAGATCAATTTCCTTTTGTCGGAACTGTTTCAGTATGCTCATTCCGAGGGCGATATTGCGAAGAATCCCATGCGCAATGTGAAGATGCCGAAAAAGACGCTGTTCAAACCGGAACGCGAAATCATCGCGCTGGAAAGCGAGGAAGTGCGGGCGTTGGAGCAGGTAGCAGTAATGAAGCGAAAGAACGGTCTGCCGTTGATTACGCACGCGAATCTGATTGTGTTCCTCGTGCATACCGGTTTGCGCTGCGGTGAGTTGCAGGCTTTGAAATGGTCTGACATTGACTTTTGCAGTAAAACGGTTACAGTGAACAAGAACCTGTCTATGGTCTGCGACCGCGACCGAAACGGTGAACGGAAGAATCACAAAAAGGCGAAAATCAAGGGCACGAAAACGACAAGCGGCAACCGCATTGTTCCGCTGAACACAAAGGCGATTGCCGCTTTGAAAAACCTGCACACCATCTACCGCAAGAAAGGAATTTGCAGTCCGAATGTGGTAGCGTCGCTCAATGGCAATATGCTGTCTAACGACCAGTTGCAGCGTGTACTCCATCGTGTGCTGAAATATGCTGAAATCAGCAAGCCGTTCACGCTTCACCAGCTTCGTCACACCTTTGCAACACAGACACTTAACGCCGGTGTCCCGATTACCGTAGTAAGCAAGTGGCTCGGACACGCGAATGTATCTGTTACTTATAACACCTATATTCATGTGTTGGAATCCGTAGAAACTACGGCGGTAACGCTTCTCGAAGCTATCTAAAAATTTTCAAAGCCACTTTGGTATATATTCGGTATCACGACAAAGGGAAAATGCCGAAATTGTTAGATGTGGTGCGGGGTTTTAGTAAAAGAGGGATAGATCTGCGGTTTGATCGCTCACCAATACTGTGATATCGAAGTCTATGATGAAAACGCATAACTTCCCGTAACACGAAAACAGGCTGCTAAAAAGCAGCCTGTTTTTGTTCGTAACCGTCAAACATCCCCACAAAGAAAAGCGTGCGATGTGGATTTTTTGCTCAGAGAGACACTCAATGCGCCAGAACAGCTTAAGCAATATTGAAAGAAATCATTGCCGCCGACACTGACAAAGTAAGAATATGCAGCAATATAATCCGTTTTCCTGTTTTCGTGTATTATTTGAATTGCTATCCTTCGATAGCATGCTTAATGTCGCTGTTGTTATTTTATCGATTATTTCCAAACTGGCGAAGGAAGTCTTCCGGCAGCATGGGTTTACCAATCTTATAGCCTTGCAGCTTATCACATCCGAGTTTTTTCAGTAATTCGATCTGGCTGTCTGTTTCGATACCCTCTGCCACACAGCGCATATTCAAATCGTGGCACAGGTCGACAACATGTTTGATGACAAGCTGTTCACGGTCGATGTGTTCAGCCTTGTCGATCAAACCTTTATCAATTTTTGCAACGCTGATCTGCGGCAGATAAAGCATTTCAAGGCAGGAAGCCTCGGTGCCAAGGTCATCAATTGCCAGCGAAATACCTCGTTGTTTCACTTCATCCAACAGACTGTACAGGGATTCCAGCTGAATGTTTTGCGAAGATTCCGTGATCTCAAAGATAAGCTGCGCCGGGTCAGCACCGGTCTCGGAAAGAATTTGATCGATCCGCTCCAGAAAGTCTGGCTCCATCAGTGTGTTGCGTGAAAAGTTTACATTGAGCACAATATCCGGCCATACCGGTTTCCATTTCTGGATCAGTTCGCAGGCTTGCCGCAGCATTGTGAAGTCCACCATAGAGATCATGTGCTCACGCTCCATAACGTCAATGAATTCCACGGGTGCCTGGATATTACCATGCGGATCGATTTTACGGACGAGAACTTCTGCACCGTAAACACGGTTATACTGGATACTGTAAAGCGGCTGCAAATATGGGATAAAGGTGCTGTCCCGAAACTCCTGCAATAGTGCGTCCAGATAGCCGGGGCGACTATCTTTTAATTCGGCATTTGCGGCGTAGAACTTATTCTTTGCTGTCTGCATTGCTTTCTCTGCCTTGCGAACGGCAATACCCGTATCTTCTTCTTTTCCCCATACAAAACCAAACGATGCAATGTTTTTCTCGTCAAACAGCGCCGCCTCCAGTTTTTTTGCGGCGCTCATAAAAACCTTATAATCAACATCTGGCCAGATCATAACGAACTCATCGCCGCTGATGCGGTAGATATACTGCTGTTCGATGTGCTCGTTGAGAATAGTGCAAATCTTTTGGATCACTTTGTTGCCCATGTCATGACCGAGCGTATCGTTGATCCATTTCATCCCATTGATGTCCAAAAATCCTACGCCTACCGGAAACTCCTTTCCGCGCAAATGATCCAACATCTCGTCATAGGCCAAGCGGTTGTTTAGACCGGTCAGCGGGTCCTGATAGCTTTTTTTCGTCAGTGCTTCTGTAAGCAGGCGCTTTTGCAGCTCGTTTGCAATGATATAAGTAAGCTGCGTTAACAACGTCAGCGCATCCATGTGGCTACGGGGATTATCGATTCCAAGAAAGCCGTGCAGTTTGCCATTTATAAAAATGGGAACGGCAATAAGACTCTTGATCCCCTGCGGATGCAGGCAATCATACTCAAGGCGGTGGGTAGGATCATCCTTGAGTGCATCAACATCTCCGATAAAGATGATGGTATTCTGTTCCTGGTCCTCAAAACTATCCACCCATCGTGCTACTACATCAACGGGCACTGTCTGCAGATTCTCAATCTGCGGAGAGATACCATCTCTGCAAATTTCGTAGGTATTCCGAGTAAGATTTTCCTTCCATTGAAATTCAAATATGTAGGTACGATCCGCATCGTAATATTCGAGGATAGTCGTCAGCCCAGAGTTGACCGCTGCTGTGAAGTCATCGTTCATGACAAGGTTTTCAATACAGTCAAGCGGCTTCTTTTCCACTGACAGATCGTTCCGTGCGCTATCCAGTTCTGTGGTCTGATTCAAGTTTTTGTGAATATCCATATCTGCAATTTCCTTTGTCTATCTCTGTATCAATCAGTAAATCTTTCTTTGCGCGGAATATATGGTATCATTCTGAGAACCTTCTCCAAGCGCTCCACCAGTGGTCAAGCGCTTGGAGAAGGCTGGGGCAAATGCCCCAGCTTTCCGTGAAAAATAGGAATCGTTCGCAACATCCTTAACTCTGGCTGTGTCTTGAACGGGGAAAAACAACTCTACTCTCACTATGCCGCAAGCATGGTGAATGTATAGATATTTGCCGTCTTGGAGTAGCAGAGGGGATGTTGTCATTCTTTGAGAGCCACTGCTCCGAAAATTCCTTGTTGTATTACTGATACTGCTTCCAGTCGGGGACGCTCGTCAGCTTCGTCCAGCTTTCGCCGACCTCGCCCTGACGGTCGAAGTCATGGCTGTTCGTGGCTTCCTGTACGGCGAGATAGTGCCAGTCGGACGGCTTGTTGTCCGGCCACGTTACCATGCTGTCCAGCAGGTCGCTTTCGCTCTGCGGCATACGACAGAGCACGCGGTTGATCATCGTCATAGCCTCAGCACGGGTGATGCGGGCGTCGGGGTGGAATGTGCCGTCTGGATAGCCCGAAATCCAACCGAACGCCGCCGCTCTCTCGATCTCGTTTTCCGCCCAGTGACCGGAAATGTCGGAAAAGCTGCCGCTGTTCTCAACCGGTCTGGTGTTGAAGCGCGCACAGATTGCCGCAAATTCCGCACGAGTGATCGAGGCATCGGGGTCAAAGCTGTCCGCACGGCGGCCCTTGACAATACCGAGCTTTGCCATTGTGGAAATCGCCTTGTTGTGCCACTGTCCATCCGTTATATCCGTGAAAGTATTTTCAGCGGTGAGATTGCCATCACGCACTTCTGCCTTGAGCAGACGGAAGAAAATCGTCGCAACTTCGGCGCGGCTGATGTTCTCCTGGGGGCGAACGTTACCGTCCGGGTAACCGATCACATAGGCGAAGTGGTTGTCACCGTTGAGTATATCCGGCACACCGGTTGCTTTCCAGCCTGCATAAACGGTCTTATCGCTGGTCATCTTGATGCTGCTGATCTTTTTGGTCAGTTCCTTATCCGCATACCATCCGGTGAAAGTATAGCTTTCACGGATAGGAACCTTGTCCAGCGTCACAACCGTACCGGAGGAATAGCGCTCATCCTTGTAAGTTGTGCCGCCGTTGGACTCGTAGTGCAGCGTGTACTTGGTTGTATGGCTGCCGCCTCCACCGCCACTGGAGCTATCTTTGGTATTGGTAAAGGCTGCGGTTACGGTAGCATCTTTCACGATACTGCCGCTGGCATTGACGAACGTTGTGGTATAGCCATCCTTATCCGCTTCCGCTTCGCTCACTGTGTAAGTAATCCCTGCGGGCAGGTTTGTGGCGGTTTTGCTCTCGCCGTGCTTCAAGGAAAACATTGCCTTGCCGCCGGTAAAGGTCATTTCACCAAATGTGCCGTTGATGCCGGTATCGCCGAGCGTCACGGTGAAGTTGAACGCCTTGGAGGTATCTCCGTTGTTCCCGGCTACAGTCTTGGTAACGGACAGATTGCCGTGCGCCGCCGTCCAACGACCGTAAAGAACCGTATCCGCATTCAGAACCGTACCGTCCACATACGGCACCGAGCATGAAGTATCCGTGTACCAGCCATCAAAGGTATAACCCTGGTGGGAATCCTGCTGTACTTTCGCCGTATATGCTCTGCCGGTACGGATATAATCATTCGCAGGGGGTGTTACATCGGTGGGATTATCTGTGCTGACCCACTGATACTGGATCTTGACAGCCGGTACATAGGTCATCCAGTCGGTCTTTCCTGCCGCCTTGCTCTGTCCAATGGCCAGACCCTCCTGCATCTTCCAGCTCGGGACGAAAATACCGTCCTCGTCCGCCTTTGCTGCCGCAGTCTCACCGCCCGCGTCCGTCGTATAACGAACAAGCTGCGTACCGATTTCGGTATTTTCCACCGTGCGATCTTCACTGTGGATCTGAATCGGTTTAGCGGTGCTTGCGCCCGTATACGGGGAGATCACATTGATATAACGGCCTTCCTTGGAAATAGAGTCGCCCGCTGTCAGATAGACATCGTTATTCGTGCTGATCTCAGCATCATTTCCCAGATTGAAGGCAGTTCCTACAAAAACACCGTCACCTAAGGTCGAAAGCCGTGCTGCCTCGGTCAGAGAATTGTTATTATCCTTGATGACACCGCCTGTCATGGTATAGGTGCCGCTGTAAATGCCGCCGCCTACTTTTGCAACATTATTTTCAATAGAGCCGCCGGTCTGCTTAACAGCAGAGCCTTCGCGCAAGCATACACCGCCGCCACCCCGAAGGGCTTTGTTTTCGGAAATCGTACCGCCGGAAATCGTTACATTCGTTGCTTGATACAGAAAGACACCGCCGCCGAATTGATACGCGCTATTTCCCGTTAGCGTGCCGCCCTTGATATTCAGTTCAGTTACGCCGAAGAACGCTGCGACTGCGCCGCCGCTTCCACCTGTAACCTTATTGCCGGAAATTTCGCCGTTGTTAATATTGATTGTAATTTTCTTACTGTACTGCGGGAAGGTGACAACACCGCCGCCGTAGTCAAGTGCCTTATTTCCGGTGATTTTGCCGCCATTCATTTCAAAAGAGGCCGGTGTAGCTGTAAACAATGTATCGCCGCCGCTTGAGTTGGCATAATCCGCAACATAAACACCGGCACCGTAACTGCCCTGACCGGATGTCCGGTAGGTGCTGTTGTTGGAGATCACGCCGTCGTTCATGACCATCGTTGAGCCGATGATTGCGACACCGCCGCCGCCGTTTGCCGTATTGCCGCTGATCTCGCCGCCGTTCATGGTGAAGGTACTGCTGTTGCCAATCAGAATGCCGCCGCCCAATTCGTAGTTGCTGTTTGTATTGTTACGAATGATCGCGCCGTCCTCCATCGTTATGTTGACGCGGTTATTCGCCAAAATACCGGAACCAAACTGAGCCGCCTTATTGTTTTGTAAAATAGCACCGCTGTTCAGCACGATAGTGCCACCGTTCGCCGCCTTGATGATCGAGTCGGTTTCCGCAGCGTGTGTTGCATCCACAGTACACTCTGCGCCATCAATCACAATGTTACTCAGTGTCAGCGAGGCAGACGCATCGGCGAGTTCGATCATATAGCCGCCGAGCCCATAGCGGTGCAGTGTCTTTCCGCCAAGGTCCCAAGTTTCCGTCCCTGTGACCCTATAAAAACTTGAAAGGCAAATATCATTGATATTCTTTTCATTTGCAAGCTCTTTTGCCTTTTCAATCGTCTGTACAGCAGTCGTTTTGCTCAGTCCGTCATTATCATCTGCGCCATGCTGCTGGTCGAGATAAATGGCGGCTTCCGGGGTGGTCGAGTCACCTGTCTCCGTGCTCTCTCCGTCTGCCGCAAAAGCAGCAGTCGGAAGCATGGTCATGAGCATTATAACCGTCAAAATACTTGCAATAATTCTTTTATTCATAATGTCCTTTTCGAATAACGCTATTGTACTAAATTTCCTGTATATCGTTTTAACTTTTTTACTGATACCGCTTCCAGTCGGGGACGCTCGTCAGCTTCGTCCAGCTTTCGCCGACCTCGCCCTTACGGTCAAAGTCATGGCTGTTCGTGGCCTCCTGTACAGCGAGGTAGTGCCAGTCGGACGGCTTGTTGTCCGGCCACGTTACCATGCTGTCCAGCAGGTCGCTTTTGCTCTGCGGCATACGGCAGAGCACGCGGTTGATCATGGTCATGGCTTCAGCGCGGGTGATGCGGGCGTCGGGGCGGAACGTGCCGTCCGGATAGCCCGAAATCCAGCCGAACGCCGCCGCTCTCTCGATCTCGTTTTCCGCCCAGTGACCGGAAATGTCGGAGAAGCTGCCGCTGTTCTCGACCGGTTTGGTGTTGAAGCGCGCACAGATTGCCGCAAACTCCGCACGGGTGATCGAGGCATCGGGGTCAAAGTTGTCCGCACGGCGGCCCTTGACGATACCGAGCTTTGCCATCGTGGAAATCGCCTTGTTGTGCCACTGGCCGTCCGAAACATCGGAAAATCCGTTGTCGGCGATCAGATTTCCGTCACGGATGTCGGATTTGAGCAGTCGGAAGAAGATCGTCGCGGTCTCAGCGCGGCTGACGTTCGCGTTCGGACGAACGTTGCCGTCCAAGTAGCCAATCACATAGGCGTAGTGGTCATCGCCGTTGAGCTTGTCCGGTACGCCGGTAGCCTCCCAGCCTGCGTAGACCGTCTTGTTGCTGTTCATCGTCACGGTTGTGATCTTCTGCGTCAGTGCCTGGTCCGCATACCAGCCGGTAAAGGTATAGCTCTCGCGGGTCGGGGTCTTATCGAGTGTCACCTTCGTGCCGGAAGAATAGCGCTCATCCTTGTAAGCTGTGCCGCCGTTCGACTCATAGTGCAGCGTATAGCGGGTCGAATGATGGGAGGAGGAGCTGTTCTTTGCCCACTGTGCGGTATAAACGGCATTGTCCGTTACCGTTGCAGCTACGGACGGCTCCCAGCCGGTAAAGGTGTAGCCGCTGCGGGTCGGTGTACCGGAAAAAGCCGGTGTTGTATCGCCGACGTGCAGATCAGCGGTCGTCTGATCGGCAAAGACAGTGCCATCCACGCCGTCCTTGTAGGTTACGGAATAAGTCGTGCTGTCCTTCCACTGGGCATAAACCGTAATATTGCTGGTCACATCGGTCGCAGCAGTAAAGGCATCGCCCGAACCGTCTGCCTTAGTATTCCAGCCCGTGAATATGTAGCCGCTGCGGGTCGGATTGGTCGTCGGCAGGTCAAAATGGTTTGCACTGCCTGCAACCTTCTCCTGCGACATAATACGCGGAGAGGCTTCGGTGTCGCCGCCGTTCTTATCGAAGATGACGCGGATACCGTTTGCCACCTGCCACATATAGTAATTGTTCGAGCCATCGGCATCGGCCATGCGCTTGAGGAACCAGCCGTCTTCCACGGCATCGGCATTGCCCAGTACAAACACATTCTGCGCGGGAGAATCGGTGTTTTTCTCGGAAAGAATGTAGTTGTCACCAAGTGCAGGCTTTTTCAGAGTCTGCCAGTCAGCGGGGTCCATCGTGTTGACCGTGGTGGTGCCGGTGGAAAGACCGCCGATTTTCAACGGGATATCAGCAGCTGTGTAATTCGTCACGACTGCCGGTAAGCGCAGCTCTGCGTTTGTGCCTGCATAGTTCCCGCCAAACTCAGACGGCTTCATCAACGCCATCATGCCACAGGAATTCACATCACCAGCAACATGAGTTGAACCGTGACCAATATATTTACCGCTTTTCCCAACTGCCATCGTCCCTGCAATCGTGACATCATAGGCCGCTGCTCTCGAGCTGTTGATAAAAAGCTGTTCCCATGTACCGTTTACGACCACATTGCCAGACAGTTCCATATCGTCTAAATCATCGGTTTTGAGAATACTGCCTTCGTCAACTGTCAAACTGCCTGTGAGCCATAAGCCGTTTAATTTCACATCAGAATTGTTGATCACACGGGTATGCGTAGATGATTGAATAAACGGAATTGTTGCAGTACAGTCGGTCAGCGTAACAGCTACATTCTTCGGGGTTTTGTCATAATTAGAAGTAGAAAGTACGCCAGTACGGATTTTGGGACTGCCGGTAATCGTGATCTGTGAATCCTCGTTGACCGTTTTGCCATTGGTCAACCGAACGATATTTACATCGCCGCCATCCACATTGATGGCGCATTTACCATTGATTATACTTCTGTAATTTGCATAAATATCGCCCTCATCGTAATCCGGGTCCTCATAATAGTAGTTCTTCAGCTCAACATTCGTGGCGTTGATGGTCACATCGCCGCCGACCGTCGAAGAATCCGATGCACCGGTGATATTTTCCACATGAGAACCATGAGCATTGATAGTAATGCTACCACCAACATTGCCACGGATGGCGCCATAGATTTCAGGAATATCATACCACTTGTCGTGATCAGTCGTAGGGTCTACACCCTTATCCCAGCTCCAGACATTCTCATAGGTGTCGATTGTAATGTTGCCGCCTACCGTATAATTGCCCTCAACACCGGGATAGGTTGCAAAGCGGTTGCCTGCGCCGACAATCGGCCAGTTGCTACCTAACCGCAGAATCCGATCGGTATTCTCATAATCAGGATTGCCTGCGATAATATGCAAATCGCCGCGAATGATGGATTTCTCCAGCGGCTCCTCCGTACCGGCAATGCCCACTACACTGCCTGCACGAACATCCAGAGTAACATTCCCCTTCATTTCGCAGCCGTATGTGCCTTCAATTGAGGGAGACGCGGTAGCGGTACTATTTTTGTTGTCATAAATCAGCGTAGCATTGCCGCCGACATAGACATCGGGCACGTTCCTGCCATCGCCGCTGCTGCCGTCGCCCTTCATGCAGCCGGGGTTCAGATGGTTGCCGCTCTGCATTTGAATATCGCCCGTGATTTCCAAATAGGTATCTCCCTCAACGGAGCCTTGATAGGAGCCGCCGATCACGTCGTGCAAACCACTCGAAGAAGTCGGGTTGATATAACCGGTTGCCGCAATCACAACATAGGTGCTGGCTACCGTTTTTTTGTAACCGCCGCCGTAGAGCGTTTCACTCAAATGGATCTGATCGTTTTCGGTGAAAATCGTCCGATAACCGTTGCAGAACAGTCTGCTGCCGGTCACATCAACATTATCAAAGGTGCAGTCACCGGTCAGAATACCACGACTCGCCATATTAAGCTTAAACAGATTGCCTGCCGTGCTGCAAACGGTGATATGCTTGCCGTTTGCGCCGAAGGACGCAACATTGCTTTCTGCCGGAGCATTGACATCCGCTTTCAGTACGATCATAGCTTCACCAGACTCCGATACCGCAATCTGCGTTAGCGCGTTGCTGAGTTCAGCTGTAGTAGATACTTCATAGCTTGGCGCGGTGACAGTCGACTGCTCCGCATCCTCCTCTGATTGAGGTAGGATCGTTTGGGTTTCACCGGTGTCAGGCGCTTCAGCATTCGTATCATCCGCCGCAAATGCGGCTGTTGGCAATGATGTGAGCAGCATTGCCGCTACTAACAGCCCTGATAGGATTCGTTTTTTCATAAATTTCTCCCCCTTACTGATACTGCTTCCAGTCGGGGACGCTCGTCAGCTTCGTCCAGCTTTCGCCGACCTCGCCCTGACGGTTGAAGTCATGGCTGTTCGTGGCCTCCTGCACGGCGAGATAGTGCCAGTCGGACGGCTTGTTGTCCGGCCACGTTACCATGCTGTCCAGCAGGTCGCTTTCGCTCTGCGGCATACGGCAGAGCACGCGGTTGATCATCGTCATAGCCTCAGCGCGTGTGATGCGGGCGTCGGGGCGGAACGTGCCGTCCGGGTAGCCCGAAATCCAGCCGAACGCCGCCGCTCTCTCGATCTCGTTTTCCGCCCAGTGACCGGAAATGTCGGAGAAGCTGCTGCTGTTCTCAACCGGTTTGGTGTTGAAGCGCGCGCAGATTGCCGCAAACTCCGCACGAGTGATCGAGGCATCAGGGTCCAAGCGGTCCGCACGGCGGCCCTTGACGATGCCGAGCTTCGCCATCGTGGAAATCGCCTTGTTGTGCCACTGTCCATTCGTTACATCAGCAAATATATTTTCAGTGGTCAAGTTGCCATCACGAACTTCCTTCTTGAGCAGGCGGAAGAAAATCGTTGCAACTTCGGCGCGGCTGATGTTCGCGTTCGGACGGACAGTGCCATCGGAGTAACCGACTACATAGGCGTAGTGGTCATCGCCGTTCAGCATATCCGGCACAGTGGATGCCTTCCAGCCAGCATAGACG
This sequence comes from Butyricicoccus sp. OF10-2, assembly GCF_003481925.1. NCBI lineage: Bacteria > Bacillati > Bacillota > Clostridia > Eubacteriales > Butyricicoccaceae > Butyricicoccus > Butyricicoccus sp. OF10-2. The sequence goes on from NZ_QUMC01000003.1 coordinate 12,186, forward strand.
GTCTTCTCGCTGGTCATCTTGATGCTGCTGATCTTTTGAGTCAGTTCCTTATCCGCATACCAGCCGGTAAAGGTATAACTCTCGCGGGTCGGGGTCTTATCGAGCGTCACCTTCGTGCCGGAAGAATAGCGCTCATCCTTGTAAGCCGTGCCGCCGTTCGACTCATAGTGCAGCGTATAGCGGGTCGAATGATGGGAGGAGGAACTGTTCTTTGCCCACTGTGCGGTATAAACGGCATTGTCCGTTACCGTTGCGGCTACGGACGGCTCCCAGCCGGTAAAGGTATAACCGCTGCGAGTCGGCGTTCCGCCGGTAAATGCAGGGGTGGGTGTTCCACGGCGCAGGTCGCTGGTTACCTCATCCGCAAAGCTGGTGCCGCCGATACCGTCTGTGTAGGTAACAGAAAACTTTTGGATTGCTCCGTACAGAACAAGGCTCTTCGCCTGAGAAGAAGTTCCCGTTTCTGCCGTATAATCAGTATCTGAAATAATTCCCTTATGGTTGTGTGTAAAATGCGACAGATACGGCTCGGCATCTGCTACGCTATAGGTTGCTGTGCCATAAGTAATCGCACCGGGGGCAACAACTACTCTGCCATCCAAGGATTCATTTTTAAAAGAAGTCAATTCATAATCGTTCATCGTATCCGATGCGCCGACCAAAGTTACAAAACGGTTGGTGGAAATTCCTCCGCTTGTATCAAAGCGGCAGCCGATACGAATATCGCCGCTGATGTTAGCTTTTGTGCCGTCAAGATAGAGGCTGCCATCCTGGTAAACTGCGTTTCCGTAATAGCTTCGCTCCGAAGCATCATCATAGTGGGGGTATCCGTCAGTTGCCTTATTGTCCTGAATGGTACCGCCCAGCAGATAAGCAGCCGCGTCTGTATCATTGATGAAGATGCCGCCACCTTGTTTAGCTTCGTTATCGGAAATTTTGCCGTCGGTCATGTAGAACGAGTCTCCCTTGCCGTACAGGAAAACACCGCCGCCCTTAGAGAATGTCTTATTGTCCGAAATCGTACCGCCGCTCATTTCTACGGTGCTGGAGTAATCATCTGCTTTACTGGTCCACAGAGCAATCGCGCCACCGCCATTACGGCCTGTATTTTGGGTAATCTCCGCATTACCGGAAATCTTGACGCTTGCATTGCCGTTCCAATAGCGATCAGCCGCATAAACAGAGATCGCACCACCGTATCCGGCTGTATTGCCGGAAATCGTACCCCCGGTCATAATAAATTCGTTGGTCAAATCCACAGAATTTTTTGGTGTACCAAGAATGGCAACCGCACCGCCAAAAGCACTTCGGTCACTTGCCGCTTTATTGTTTTGAATGTTTCCGCCGGTCATAGTCAATTTAGCCGGAGCATCATAACTCTCATCATAGTCAGCACGATTTGCACGAATCAGAATTGCACCGCCATGGGCACTTTGTGTATGGTCAGTATCAAAGTAATCACCAACTGCGGTATTTCCGCTAAGCATACCGCCGTTCAGCTCCATCTCGCCGCTGAGATAGATGCCGCCGCCCTGTTCAGCAAAACAGTCGGTTACGGCGGAGCCATCATTCATAATCAGCTTTGCAGTGCTATCAACTACGATACCGCCGCCCCAGTCATTTGTTCCTGTGTTTCCTGAATGACCGCTCCGATGAACTGCACGTCCGTTGCAGACCGTTGCACCGTTTTCTAATGTGAGCTGGCTTTCAGGGCAAACACGGATGCAGCGAATATCCTGTGCCTCAGCATCAATCGTCATATTTTCAAGCGTGAGGTTCGTCGCTGTAGCTGTGCCGTTTTCAACACCAACCTCAATCATATAAAGGTCAGTAGAAGTGTCTTTTTGATAGGTAATCTTCTTTGCAGTTTCATCGGCTTTGCCCGCCAGCGTTACTGATTTATCACCGGTCAGAACAAGATTTCCAACTAGTTTAATATCAGAAAGCAGGCAGATCGTATCTCCGTCAGCTGCCTTCGTAAATGCCGCACCAATTGTTTTAAGGGGTGCGTTCTCGTCGCCGACAGCTGAATCATCGCCGGTTTCGGATACATATATAACTGTACCGCTGCTTGTTCCGGGAGCCGCAGCGGCCAGCGCAGCAGTCGGAAGCATGGTCATGAGCAGACTCAGTGTCAACAGCCATGACAATAATTTCGTTTTCACATCAAATGCTCCTTTACACATAGTAATACCTGCCAAGATAAGACCAATAAGGCGATATTCTGACAGGTTTCTGATCTTGCGCGGCAGTTCTTTCGTCCGCCGCATTGATGCTGTTCTGTCCTCCTTCAGTGCAATGACAGTTGCGAGATGCCAAAAGGTGTACTTTTTGGCATCTTCACTGCCTATAATTTTTCTCTATTATAGCACGGTTTCATAGGAATTACTACTATTAAACCTTTATTATGTACAATGTCTACTTTGACTAACAAAAAAGTACACATTCTCGCATTCTCGGTTAAATTCATTTTATACTTTGTTTGATTTTAAATGCCTTGTTGCGAAAGGTAGACAACGGCATTCTGCATCCTCGCGCTGCGGCTGTGCCTGTTATTTCGCCTTTTTCCCAACGTCGATACACCTCTTCAAAATTTCCGGGTAAAGGTTTCGGGGGTCGCCCAAAGCGAACCCCTTTCGCTTTTGCAGCCGCGATACCTTCCGCTTGCCGCTGGCGGATATTAATACGCTCGTTTTCCGCAACAAAGGACAACACTTGTAATACGATATCGCTGAGGAAGGTTCCCATCAGATCCTTTCCGCGCCGGGTGTCTAGCAGTGGCATATCCAAAACCATAATGTCGATGCCTTTATCTTTCGTAAGAATCCGCCATTGTGCTAATATTTCCTCATAATTGCGTCCCAGACGGTCTATACTCTTGATGCAGAGAAGATCGTCTTTTTTCATTTTACGCAGCAGTTTTTTATACTGTGGCCGTTCAAAATCTTTACCCGATTGCTTATCTATAAAGATATTTCTCTCCGGCACAGCCAATTCCCTCAGTGCAATCATCTGCCTGTCCTCATTCTGTTCTTTCGTTGAAACTCGGACATATCCGTAAATCTCTGCTATTGTCAACACTTCCTTTTCTTCCATACGATATCATAGCCGAGAATATCAGCAATCTCGACAGCTTCAGTATAACTGAAAGTGCCGCGACGCAGTTTACCGGACAGGTTCTGCATACAGCTGCTCCGCCCGTACTTTTCAGCGAGCTGTGCAGCCATGCACGTCAATGTCATACCATTTGCAATGATATATCCCTTTACCTCGTGTCCGTAGTTTCTTGCATTTGCTCTTTTCATGTTATCCTCCCATACAAGTTATCCGACACCCAGTATTGCACTTAACACTGGGTGTCGAATTTTTCATCATTATGAATACATCGGCACTCCATACCCATAAATTCGCGCATCGCCTACTGGATAGCTATTCTCCCGACAGGCATCGCCAGAGTTACCTTCTACGGTGTACACCGTACCGCCTCCGTTTTTTCGACAATACCCACATGATCCGGTACGCCATCGCCGCCCCAGTCAAAGAAGATAATGTCACCGGCACACGGTTCGTAATCACGCTCCTGCCACTGACTGCGTGCCTTGAACCAGTCCGAACCATCACTGCACAGCGAAAAGCTCGGAATCACTCCCGCATCAATATAGCCGCACTCGTTCGCGCACCAGCTGACAAAGCAAGCACACCACTCCACACGTGATGTGAAGCCGTACCAGCTCCAGTAAGGCTGACCACCCACATTACCAAGCTGCGACAGCGCTATTGTCACGATTTCACCATCACCTGTTCCGATACCGTAAAGTACGGAACTCCAAAGCGACCGATACTTCTCATCCAACAATTCTGCCAGCTGCTTTTTCTGGTCAGCATTAAAATGATACTGATCTGCCATCTCGTCAGTAGTTTTATGCGAAATTGTAATGTACAGATATACTACCGTTGTCTTATCTTTGCCGCTACCTTTTGTATGGCGCTCCACACGATAGGAAATGCTGTTCATATCCCAAAAGACCTTACGCAGCAGCTCCAGCTTCATATCATTCATTGATGCCACCTCCTGACCATCACTCTGGTCGGATGTGGTCTTTACTGCATAAATCGAAAGGATTTCCGGCCATGTGGCTCTCGAACCGGATAGGATCAATTTATCATAGGGATTGTCTGTTTTGATTTTTTCTATCTTCTCGTTATACTCCTGATTGATTTCTCGTGCTGCGTCCCGCATGGTCATGCCAGTGCCGCTGTCTTCGCCTGAGAAAAAGATACCAAAGCAGGAGCCTGCCATCATGCCAATCAAGCACACAACAACAATCACCATGCAGGTCACTCCACTGCCGGCAGTCAGAGCCGCAACCATCGACCGCATACCGGCAATAATTGCCCTAAGCACCTCTTTCGTGGCTTCTGCCGCTCGTTTAGACATGGTTGCCGTCCGCTTTGTCGCTGCTCGAAATGTCTGGGCCGAAATTTCAGCAGATTTCACTGCAGCCTCCGCCGAACGATGCTGAACCGCAGTTGCATACTGCGCTGTTTGTCTGGCTGACTGCACCCTTCGTGCAGCAGTCTTGATTCTCAACCGAGTTGTCTTAGGCGAAATTGCCTCTTTTGCAGCAGTTTTGCTGCTGTGCAATACTGTTTCTCTCGACTTTATGACGCTTTTTTCTGGATTTGCACTATGCTGTGAACCATGCACTACGCAATCATGGAACTCGTTTCGGCAGGTTTAATAGTCCGATCTGAACCTGCAATCGCAGACTGCCGCTCTTTGATTCGAGCAGATTTCAACTTCTTGGCAGCTTTGCTCTTTGCCAATGTACGTCCCTGTTCCACCGGGTCATTTGAAACTCTACTCACAGTCTGCTGTCCGATTTTTATTCTCGGAGCATCTTTTCCGGCAGTTTTCCGGTTCGTTTTCACTTGTTGTGCACGAATTGCAGCCTGCCGTTGCGATTGTTTCTGAGGTGTGATGTCATTTTCACCCCATGGCTGATTGGGCATCGCCGGCTCCTGCATCGGTTCCGCATATCTTTCCCTGCGCTGCTTGATTGCCGCTGTTCCTTTTTTCACTGCCAGTTTTGCACCAGCCGCAGCAACACGAGCAGTATCTTCCGCCGCATTTTCCGCTGCTCGTTGCACCTTGTCCCCAGCATAGGCATTGGGATTTTCCGAACGGTCATCTGTCAAATTTGTAAACTGTTCTTTGGAACGGATATATACCTCCTTCATGCGTTCTCCCGCAACCGCCGCCTTATCCAACGTCTTAATGCCTTGCACCTTTTCTCTTGTCTTGATCTTTGGCATTTTCCTACTCACCTCCATACGCAGAAACGGGCAGGATTACTCCTGCCCGTGTGCAAACTGACCCTCACCAGGTCGGGTCGTCATCAGCTCATACAGTTTCGTATTCTGCGGAAAACGGTTGATGAACGGCACCAGTGCGCTGCCATATTTAATCAGGCCGCAGCCTGCATCTGCGTTGGTGATATAGCTCATCTGCTCATTCGAGATATTCAGCAAATGCGCCAGCTTTTCACGGTCGGATGCTGCCTGATTGAGCATGACAATAAACTCCGAGTTAGAGAGCATGGTACTTGCCTGAACGGAATCCAGCAGATACTCCACATTCTGCGTGATAGCGGTCGGGTACGCATTTCTCTTTCGAAACTGCCGCCATGCCGAATTGAAAAAGGCCGCACTGAACTCGTTTTCAAACATGACATGGAACTCATCAATGAATACATGCGTGCGCTTGCCGCGTTTCCAGTTGAGCGTTACGCGGTTCAGCATGGTATCCGTAATGACCAGATGGCCGATCGGCTTCAACTGTTCACCCAGTCCATGAATGTCAAACACAACCACCCGCTTGTCCAGATTGACCGTGCTTTTATGACCGAAAATATCCAGAGAACCGGTGGTAAACAGCTCCAGTGCAAGCGCAATGTCCTTGGCCTTTTCTTCCGGCTGATCGAGCAGCATTTCACGCAGTGTTGACAGCGTGGGCACTGTGCCGGACTGCTCCGCTTCCTGATACACCGCCGCAACGCATCGGTCAATGATGGACTTCTGCTGCGGACCGACACCGTTCGGGTCAATACGCTCTACCAGCGACATGATAAACTGCGATTTCACTACAATCGGGTTGTTTTCGCCGTAGCCATCAACCATGTACATGGCATTCAGTCTGTCCTTACCGCCAGCCGAAACACGAATCACAGACGAAATATCGCCCATTGCTTCCGCAAGCGGCGCATATTCTCCTTCCGGGTCACAGATCAGGATATCATCATCGGTATTCAGAATCAGGAACGTAATCAGCTCCTTTGCATTGAACGATTTGCCGCTGCCAGGCACACCCAACAGAAATGCAGACTGGTTCAGCAGGTTCGCTTTATTGCACATGATGAGATTATGCGAAATCGCATTCTCTCCAAAGAAGATGCCGCCCTTATCCTGGATTTCCTGTACCTTGAACGGCATAAACACTGCAAGGCTTTCCGTTGTCAGCGTTCGAAAAACATCAATCCTGCGAGAGCCGATTGGCAGCACTGTATTCAGTCCATCAAGCTGCTGATATTTCAGCACAGCCAGCTGACACATATGCTTTCGGGCAATCGCCTGTACGGTTTCTGTATCTGCGTCCAACTGCTCCTTGGTATCTGCCGTAAGCACCATTGTCAGCACTGCGAACATCATGCGCTGATCACGGGTGGTCAGGTCGTCAAGGAATTCCTTGCTCTCCTTGCGCTGAAGCTCCATATCATACGGAACAACAGCAGAGAAGTTGTTGTTTGCATTTTGGCGGCGCTGCCAGTTCGTAATGTTTGTTTCCACACCCAACAGGCGGCTCTCCACCTCATGCACTGCCTCATCGGTCGGAATGGGCAGAATATCAATGGAAAGCATCATATTGCGGTTCAGGTCAGTCAGTTCCGTAACCATGCTGTCCTTAATGTAGCTGGCATAGTCTTTGAGAAACAGCACCCGGCAATACTGATCGCCCAGAATCAGATGATCCTTGTTCTTTTCAATGGAGTCAGGGCAGATAAAATCCCGAATATCATGGCCCTTTCTCGCCATGCTCTTAATGTCGAAGTCAAACGTAGTTTCCTCACCGGCACGGTAAAAATCATGCAGCATACGCAGGCGTTCTGCCGCCGTCAGTTCCATACACTTGGAACCGAGCGCTGCAAAATGTGCCGACAGGTCAGCGCCAATGCGTGAAAAATACGTTCTTGCTTCCTCCACGTCCTTTCTGGCTACCGAGACCGTCAGGTATTTCTCCTGCATGATACCGTTTGCGCCCGTAGCCTTGTCCAGCAGCATCTGGTTATATTCCTTGCGGTACTGGTCCAGTCCGTCCTCCTTCATCGGCATTAGAATGGATTTTTCAAAGCTGGCGCGGTTCTGACGATGGTTATAAATCGTCAGTTTGGTAGTCGCGCCGCTGTCCAGACTGTTCAGCAGTTCCGAATAGGTCAGGAACATACTCTCCTTATCCTCGCGGGAGGCCACCAAATAGTTAATATCCGTAAACCGATACATCTTAGTGAACTTGCTGCCCACCTGAAAAATACCGTCCGGCCAGATGCGCCTGATAGGGATGACATCCTGCACTTTGCGAGGTACCTTGTAGCGTTCCTTATCCTGCTTCATGATGGTACGAATACTCTTAATCATGGTTCTTCATTCCCTCTTTCTCTTTCTTCTCCAGCTCAGGCTTTAACGCTTCATAATAGATATTATTCGACTGGAATCGAATGACTTTTGGCTCCAGCACTTCTGACCGCAGCCATGCCCATACAAACTGCTCGGCCGTCATACCGTGATATGTCACAAATCCCATAGCAGCAAACGGGGCAGCACCAAGGATACACATCCATGAAACCGTTTCTGTGCCGACATACGGTTTGAGGACAAAGTACAGCAGAATCGCTACACTAGCTGCAAGCACTGTAAACACGCACTGCCGCATAGACAGTCCGAAGAACATGGATTCGGTATAGTTCCGAATCTCTCGATTGATTTTAACTTCCAATGCCTTTCCCTCCTTACAGTCCCATCATCTCATGCACAATTCTGTCTGCCATTTTTATCGAGCCAACCAGAATCAGCATATTGAAAATCAGTTCGCCAATATAACTCCATACCATGGATGCTGCTGCCGCATCCACATCAACCACCGGCGGCGATGCTGCAAATACGCTGAATATAATGCAGGCAAGGACGATAATCGCTCCCTCCAGGCAAACCGCAGCATAACCTTTTAAGAAACTCTTACCGATGTTCTGGCTTGGTTCTCCTGCAAAGCTGGACAGCGGAATCGGCGCAATTGCCGTGTACATGAACATCTTAAAAAACCGCCCATAAACACTTAGAATCATCACAAAAGACAGCACCCAAATGAACAGTCCGCCGATCAGCGTGACGGCCCACAGAGGAATGCTTTCAAAAAAGCCGCATTCTTCTACGGCTGTAATAATCTCCTGTGGCAATACCGTCTGCTGTGCTCCTCCAAATCCTGCGGCATTCATAATCGAAGAAATAACGCCCTGTACAATATTGAGCAGAGCCAGCATCAATTCCATGCCGTAGGAAATCAGTCCTTTGGCAAGGGCGAACCGCACAAACAGCTTTACTGCGTGTTCAGGCTTCTTGATTTCCGCAAAGCTGCCGCAGGTTTTCATCACGCCAACCACAAAGAAAACCACCAGAAGCGCATATCCAATCGCCTGGAGTGCGCCATGAATGCTGACGATCACACTCCAAATCGCGCCGCCCTTAAAGTTTTCTGGCGACTGCGTAATGAGCAGCCAAATCTCTGACAGCTTATCATTCCATGTTTCCAGCGCATTGGTCAGGTTTTGTACGACCCAGTTATCCGACACTTCAAGCACCTCCTTCCGGGGCAGGCATCATGCCTGCCCCAAACTGTTGGATAACGTATCTTAGCCGCCGGTAATCAGCGTCAGGATTTCCTTGGCAAAGGTGATGACAATGCCGCCTGCCAGTGTCAGAAAGCCGTTAGAACGCTGAGAGGGGTCATGGGACTGAAGCGACAGACCTACCTGCACGATACCCCAGCCAAGCAGGATCAGACCAACAGCGCGAATCAGGCCGAAAATAAAATTGCTCAGGTTGTTGATCACTGCCAGCGGATCGTCTGCCGCAAACGCCGGGACGGTGCAGCAGCAGAGCACTGCCGCAGCCATCACCGCCGTACAGTAGCGACGGAAGCCCTTTTTCACCTTGTCAGGCACCGGCTTCCGGTTTTCATTTTTATTTTTCATGTTGTTTTTCCTCCATCTTCTTGAAATGTTCTTCTAGCTCCTCTTCTGTGAGAAGCAAGAAGTCATGTTGACTGGAAACGGTCAGTTTCTCTGCCTTTTTAGCAAGTTCAGCGTCCAGTACGACAGATGCGATACTGCGTGTGTCCTGTCCATGCTGGTAAGGCTCCATACCGCCGTCTGTGGTGAGTTTCACATTCGGATGTTTCAAAACATCGTATTTGAAGTCTTTGACCGGTCGCTCACCGCGTATAAAAAGAAGTGCGTAGCGGTTGTCCAGCATACGCACTTCATCAGGTGTCATCAGCTCTCGGCCTGTGATCTGCCAGTTGACCGAGTAGCTGCCGTTTCTACCTTTGGATTGTCCATAGGTGTTCGTATCAATCGTTTCCTTGCCGAGCAGCTTGGACACATATTCATGCGTAGACTGCTCGTTACCGCCGAGATACAGGAACTCATCACAGTTGCCCACGATGCTTTCCCACTGTTTTTCGAATAATGCTTTCAGCTGTGCAAGGTTTTGGATAATAATGCTCACTGAAATCTCACGGCTGCGCATCGTAGCCAGCAGCTTATCAAACTCATCGGGCAGGGCGACATTTGCAAACTCGTCCATCACAAAATGCACATGAACCGGCAGTCTGCCGCCATGAACAATGTCTGCCTGGTAGTAAAGCTGTTGAAACAGCTGCGTGTACAGCATACCGACAAGGAAATTGAAGCTGCTGTCATTATCCGGAATCACTGCAAACACAGCCGTTTTCTTCTCGCCTACGCTCCATAGCTCCATTTCATCGGTCTGCGTAATACCAGCAAGGGACTCCAGATTGAACTTCTCCAGTCTGGCAACCAGTGTGATTTGAATGGATTTCAGCGTTTTGCCGCTGCCAGAATGGTAGTTGCGATAATATTTCAGGGCAATGTGCTCCGGATTACGCATCTCCAGTCGGTCGAACAGTTCGTCCAGCGGCGAAACAAAACCATCATCGTCCTCATGCACTTCACCCGCTCGAATCATCTCCATCACCGTGGGGAAGTTCTGTTCGTCCTCCGGAGCTTCATAATGAAGATAAAAAATTAGAGCCAGCAGAAGCATTTGCGCCGCCTGATCCCAGAAAGGGTCCTGCGACTGACTGCCTTTAGGTGTGGTATTCTTAAACAGGTTCGTCACAAGGCGCTGAATATCATTATCATTCCGCAGATAGACAAACGGATTGTAACAGTGGCTTTTCTCCATATTGATGAGATCGATCACCTTAATTTCATAGCCCTTGGATTTCAGAAGATTGCCTGTATCGCGCAGGAGTTCGCCCTTTGGGTCAAGACAAACAAAGCTGGTATTCGCATTCATCACATTGGGTTTTGCAAAAAAGCGCGTCTTGCCAGCACCGCTGCCGCCGCAGCACAGAATATTCAGATTTCGTCGGTGCTTTCGACCATCAAGTCCGATTGCAACAGTCTGCGTCAGGATTTTATTTTCTGGCGCAGCCTTATTTGCATACTTTCGACTGATTTCCCTTGGAGAACCCCACTGTGCTGAACCATGCTCCTCGCGCCTGCGGTAATTTCGGTCACTCGAGAGAAATACCGCCAAAGCCAACCCGTAAATCAGTAGAAAAATAAGGACAGCTCGGAGACTATCCCTACAAAGCATGATATGAAACGGATTTGCAAATGCGGCACCGGCATTCTTAATCAAACCGATCAATCCATCATCTAAATACGGAGCGAACAACAGCGCTATCCAGATGACCGGTATGCAACCGCAGGCATAGCAGATCAGGCTTACTGGCGAAAACTTATCTTGCTTCATTCCGCCACAGCCCCCGTTTCCGTTTGGGCGGTGCGTCGATCACTTTGAGAAGCAAGTCATCAATATCGTCCGTCGGCTTACCATCCCGGATTGCATCGTTTCGGTAATCTGCCAGACCGCGCACCATAAGCCGCTGCTCGTGTTCCTCCAGCGTTACAACTTTCTTATCAGATGCCATCTTTGTCACCGTTCCTCTCTGTTGGCGTTCTCTCTTTGCGGCTGTTTCCGGTCATGTGTATCTAGCACTCGGTTCATATCACCAATCATCACGTTGGAAACACGCCTGATCGTACTAAGCTCCTGTCTGGCGCTCTTGGCGTCCATACCGCCAAACTCCGCTGGCATTCGGTCAAAACGAAACGTCTCGCAGGACAGCTGATTTTTCCGACACAGCACATATGCCACCGAATATGCCGTAAAAGCAGGGTTACAACAGGTCAGGTTTTTCTGTTTCAGATGGACCTTTGCAATTTCCTGTGCCAGTCCGCGAAACAGCGGTTCTGCATCCGTGCCCTGACGAACGTAAATCTTGCTGTCCGCTGGCTGATACAGTACATTCACTCGTTCCGGCAGGTCATCCGAAACCTCAATTTCGCAAGGCCGATGATCAACTAGCGCATTCAGCAGCAACTTTTTATCATGGGATACCAACGTCTCATGCTTCTGCAAAGCCGTTGTCTGCGACACATCGAACACCTTTTTCACCTTGTAAGAGGTTTTTACCGTACCGTCCTGATTCGTATATTCCTGTCCGGGTTCCAGAAGGTTGATGGCGCAAACCCCTTTCTTGATGTGAACACCAGTGTTCTTCCAGGCAGCAAAGTCTGCCAGCTGCGTCGCATCCGGACACTGATGGGCAATCAGCAGCGCATTACTGGCAGAATACCGGTCAAACTGCGCCTGAATATTCAGAAACGCCTGAAACTTCTCACCGCTGCTGACTGCCGCGACCGCTGCATCGTCAATCATTTGATAGACAACTTTGCGCTCCTCACGTTTCTGTTTTGCCCATTTTTCCTTATCAAAAGGTTCAGCATTGCTGTTCTGAACCAGACCGTCATTGTTTTCCATGCTCAACGCTCCTTTCTCTTCCTGCGCTTCTTCTTTGGGGCATGATGCTCAGTCGCAGGCATTTTCTCAGCACGGTCCTTCGCTTTCTCTGCGGCCTTCGCAGCCTGCTCTGCCTTAATGTCTTTCAGTTCCTGCCGTACAGATGGCCGTACCCGTTCTCGATTAGAGATATCCCGCTCGCTTCGTTCGCTGGGCCTTGAGATAGGCTCGGACTGAGGGGATTTTGTCGTCCGAGCCTGTGCGGGGTTTGGTGTATGCCCCTCTTGCTCCTTGTCCGGTTTCTGCAACATGGAATCTACCAACTGTGCCGTTTTATCCGACTCGGCTGCGCTGCGCTCCGGTTCCGGAAATTCCTCTGCGGCTTTCTCGCGGCGGCTGCGTTCGATTTCACTCTTAACGCTGCCCATATCAACCGTTGCAAGCTGAAAACGCTCAAAAATGCGGTTGATCTTGCTTGCATCCTCCGCTCGAACCATCACATCCGTAATACCGTCATCAGCATTCCTGTCCTTCAGCACGCAGTACAGCACACCATACTTCTTGGATGCCTCGCAAAACTGCTTCAGATCAGTGTCCTTCACAGCAAAGACTTTCAGTTCTTTGCCGCTTCGCAGCATATTCGTCAGCCGCGTCTTACCCTTGGTCTTTTTCTGTTCACGCAGAATGGCATACAGAAGAACAGCGACCTGTTTCGCGCCTGCACCGGTGATTTTGGCGGCAACTTCAGCCCCTTCCAGCGACATTCTCACGACCTGTTCTGCCGCGTCGCCCGAATAACTCATGCTCATCTCGCTCCTTTCGTTCCAGTTTCTTCTGTTTATTCAGCCGTTCCAACTTCTCTCGCACTTGTTCGGAACGCTTTGCTATTTCACTACATAAAACCACCTCCTTTCGCTTCGCTCTGATCTCCGCAGTCAGGTCCTTAATCTGTGCCTTGACTGCATCATCAACACCATTTCTGCGTTTAACGCATTTCAGTTCATTTCGCAATTCATGTCGTTTTCCAACGAGTGCCTGTACCGCAGCTTCTACATTTGATTGATATGCAGATAAATCTTCACCTGTACGGATGTGGTTTCTTGCCAAAAGCCTTGTCTGCGCATCCAGTCGATCCAGTTTGGTAACATCCTCTTTCAGTAAAAAAGACACCCGCTTTACGGATGTCGGATGCTTCACCAGAATATGCAGTTCATAACAGTATCGAAAATACAGGCTTGAAGGCCTGTCACTGATCTGCGCACGTTTCCGCGCACTCGATATTTACGTGGTGCATGATGCTCTACAGCAGGAAACGGATACTGCTTTGAGATGTTGTCCAAAATACGATCTTTAATCGCATCGAGCGAATACTCCTCGCCCAGCTTGTGAAAGCGAAAATATCCTTTGGCATCCGGCGGCTTGATTGCGGGGTATTTGAGCGGCTCACCACTCTTTCCGCGCGTCTTCAGTTCATACCCCATCTCCTGCATGATGCGGATAAAATCCCGTTCCGTAGTCGATGCCCGGATTGCCCGGTTAATATCAGCGCGAATCATGCTGCGGTACGTTGGTTTGCCATTCTTTTCGGCAGACCACTGTGCGTAGTGTTTTCCTTTGCCGCTCGGCACATCAATCACAGAAATTGCATGCTCTCGACATAAGCGATCTGATATTTTTCTCATCTCGGCATAATCCGACTTCGAATTATTGAACTTATAGCCGTCTGCCCATGAAACCGAGTTGATTACAAAATGATTGTGGTAATGGCCTGTGTTGCAGTGTGTAGCAATTACAACTTCAAATCGTTCTCCCCACAATTCTTCTGCTAATTCCACTCCGATTGCATGGGCGGTTTCCGCTGTCACTTCACCTTCCGCAAAAGACTGATACCCATGGAAGCACAACCGCCCATCAGGTTTTCCCCAGTATCGTTTCGTTTCCATCATTTGCGCTGCTGCATCGTCTTCTCGGCAATTCAGGCACGAAACATATGCGCGTTCCTCCGTCTTGATTGTATCCGCCGCATATTCAATCACGTTGTCAATTGCATGAAGTGAAGCTTGTGCCACCAAAGATCTTTCCCTTGTCTTCGCCGGATTTCGCGCATAATTGATCACATGGTCCAAGCGACTCTTGACCGGCCAAATTGAAGTGACTGCCATATCAGTCTTCCGGCATCGTATATGCCGCCGTAATCATCTTCTCAACTTTGCGGTTCTCCGTCAGCGCTTCGCGCAGCTTGGGTACATCGAGCATGCCGCGCGCATTCGCCATGCGCAGGATCTGATCGATGTTGTAGCCAACGCGACGCACCTCATTGATCAGCATCGGCACGTCTGCAGAAGGCGCTTCCTTGATCTCCGCGCCATTCAGTAGGTGGCGGCAAAAGCTCTCACGGGACAGGCCGGACTTGCGAACCTTCTTGGTCAGGCTCTCCAGTTCGTCCTTGGTAAAATAGATTTCTACACGGCAATTTCTCTTACGCATATTTTTCTTCCTTTCTAATTGTCAGCATGGTATACTGTGGTCAGGAGTTGATTTTATGACTACACAGCAGTTTAATAGACGTGTTGCGGCAGTAAAGACCGCTGATGCAATTAATGCAATCGAAGGTGCACCAGTTTCTGATTATGCCCGGATGCTTTCTCTTAGCTGGGCGAAAGGCGAGATTACTGGCGAACAAATGAAATCCGCACTAATGTCTTTTCATCGAAAGATTGCATCACAGGTACACCAAAATGGCTGATTTATACTTGTATGACGATGTGCCTGTTCTCCGTAATTCGTTAGGCATTAAAGATGAGAACACACTTGATCGAATCGAGGCAGAGCAAAGTCGGGCAAACATGATGCTCCTGTACGAACGCGGTTTTCATGACTTCACCCCATCGGGTCTCTGTGAAATCCACCATTTTCTTTTTGGCGATTTATATGATTGGGCTGGCAAATACCGCATTATCAACATTGAAAAGCGTGAGCGATTGTTAGCTGGTCGCAGTGTTTGGTATAGCAATGATGAGGAAATTCCCAATGATTTGGAAAGTGCATTTTCCGCACTATACCAGCCGAATTGGGATAGTCTGACTCGTGAGCAATTTGTAAGTGCTATCAGTCGATGCTTCCCTCGTATTTGGCAGGTTCATCCTTTCCGCGAGGGCAATACTCATACCGTAGTAATGATGATGACTTTTTTTGTCGAGCAGCACGGCTATTTCATGGATCAGGAATTGCTCGCCGCCAGTGCTGGTTACGTCCGTGATTCTTTCGTCATGGCATCACTGGATCAATTATCTGAATACGAGCATTTGGAACGAATCCTCTTAGATGCTGTTCAAAGCGCACCCATTCACTATGATGTTGAAACGCTCTGCAACTCGATTTCCCCATCGTCAGACCGCTATTCCAAATATCAGAGAGAGCCCTACAAACCTCTACCACATTACAAGCGTGAAACTTGAAGAACGCAGACTGTCATTTCCCACGACAGCCTGCGTTCTCCTTTTTTATTCATTCTGTTAGAGCCAATAGGGGTCATAGGGGTTCTCGCCCCTGTCAAGCTGGATTTGCACAATCAAATCCGTTGCTTGTTAGACCGATACCGCTATGCTCTCTTACGGCAGTTCGGTATTCTGCCTTTTTCAGCGCTCCCGTTCCTTATCCGATTTGACCGGCATCGGAATTGCAAGAATCTGATCATCAATCTGCACAAATCGTTCAGGGCGCTTATACTTTTCGGTGTAGCGCTTCAGCTGTTCCTCGCTCAAACTCTTGAAGTTCTCCGTACTGCAATCGCACACAAAAAAGTTTCCCGCCACAATATCATAGATGCGATTGTCTTCATCCCGCAAGGCGCGGTTCAGCGGAAGTCCCTGCAGCTTGCCTTCCTCATTGCAGACCAGACACACAGTTTCTTCAAACGGATAGACCGCCTGAATATAACCGCTAACCGTTTTCTGCATTCCTTCTAGAGAACCATCAATCTCTGCAACACGCGCTGCCTTGCCCGGCTCCACCAGAACAACTCGCATCGTTCTCGTATCCAGTTTCTGTGTCTGTTCGGGCTCAAACTTCACAGGCTGAAAGCCAATGCTGTCACAGAAATAGAAGCCAGCATTTTCACCGTTAACAATCTCGACCACATCAGAAACCGACAGCGAGTGTCCCTGAAAATCTTCCGGGCAGTCACAGTTGAACATCTGATATACGCCTTCCAGCGTATCGACCTCAACCGCTCCCTCAAACACCTTATCGTAAATCCCACTGTTTACTTCCGAACTTCCCTGAAACTTATCAAGCTGAGAAAGTCCCAAGTACGCAACCCGGTCGTCATCTCTGCTCAAATTGATCTGATAGATTATAATGTCCATCATCGTTCTCGCTCCTTTCCATTCCGATTTACAATCTCCATTCGCAGATAATCGTTCACATCTTTTCCGGCTCGCGGCGGGCGGTTCAGGACCGTATACTTCTTATCTAAGCCGCCCATAATACTTTCCGCCGCTTGCGACCCACCCGGTCATTATCCAGATGCAGAACCACCTTCGTAATCTGCGAGTGGTCTTTCAAAAACTGCTCCAGCGCTACCGGCACTACATTCGCCCGTTTACTCGCGAACACGCCTGCCAGCGACAGATACGCGATTTTTCTCCAGTCTTTGTGATACATGATTTTCAACGATGCATAGCTCATGGCATCAATCGCGGCCTCAAAGACATGAACCTCTCTAACTGGTCTGTCATCCGCAACCAGTGCAAAGGAAAAGTGCTTATCACTGCCGGTTGCCTCACCCTTGTAATCCGTAGTCATGGAGCGCAGCGCTGCATAACGCCGGGTTCCTTTGGTATCGTATCCGACAAAAATAACATCATTGGCGTTCTCTGACTGAAACAGCAATCCGTGTTGAATGCAATATGCTATGATTTGCGGATGGATTCCTCGGCTCTTTAGATACGCCTCTGTTTTGCTTGTATTGGTGTCCAATAACGGCAAAAGCAGCTTTCTCGGGGCAGGCGGCGGTTTCTCGTAGCATATCGGCTGAACAGCCTGCCCGTTGAGCATTTTCACTGCCTCCGGGAACGACATCTCCTTCACCTTAACCAGATAATCCAGCGCCGACCGACCGCCGATATTTTGCGAAAACCAATACCACTTTCCGTTACTGATTTTCAGCGAATCATGCGTTCTGGTACAGTACGTTTCACCCGAAAAGCGCACCAACTCGCCCGGTTCATACGCTCTGAGGTATGACAGCAGATCCATCTTTCTGGCATTGGCGATTTCTTCTTTTGATACAACCGGCATTACCTCGCCTCCCAGTTCCGGTCCTTTGCCGCTTTCCGCTCTGCAAACGACTCGATCGCACCGCGCACCGTTTCCATGTAGTCGGTTTCCAGTTTGCTGAAATCCTTGAATACGTCGTCGAGCGGCCCACGCTGTTTGAGCAGTGCCATCGCCTGATCGTCCGGCAGATTCAATTCTTCCATAGACATCAGAATATCCTCGCGCACAACATACTCATAAGCATGGGAAAGAATTTCCTCTGGCGGACACTGAACGAGCCACTTGCGATATTTGTCCTGCTCACGCTCCATCTTCTGATAGAGCGCAGTATTCAGTTCCTCGTTGTTCATTTTCATCACCTTCCTAATTTCAATTCACAGCTGATACGAAAGCAGCTATGTAGGGTAGGGGAGGAGATTCCCCTACGCAAGTTCATTCAGGCTTTATGAATCACCCGTTTATATTTGGTATCCGAGTTCTCCATATATGAATTGATGATTCGGCTCTGCTCCTTGGTTTCTGCGTATGCTGTTACGGTCAGCGTCTTGCGATTCCAGTCCAGCGTATAGCTATCTGACGCAACATTGGTAATATGGTGTTTGGCAAGGTAATCCCGAAAGTCCTGCATCGCTGCCATATCATCAGACATCACCACATTGACATAGGTGCGATCCTTGGACAGCTTGTTATTGATGCCGCTGACCAAAAAGCAGCCAACACCACTGGCCACTGCTACAGTCAGCGTAGTCAACATGCTATCTGCCAGAACCACACTGCGTGTAATCCAGAAATAAAGAAAGCTGGAAAGCGCAATTGCTACGCCTGCCAGCAGACTCCGGTTTCTCTGAATCATAATCGTTTTTACGGTGCTCAAGGCGTTGTCTGCCATCTTAGCGATAAACAGCAGGCCGAGACTCATTGCTGTTGTCAAACTCTCATCTCCTCATCGTTCCATTTCGCGTTTCTTTTCTTTCGGCTCCCCCTCATCGGGTTCGCCGTCCACAATTTCATTCTCCCGCTTATCCAGATTGAGTAGAATGTTCAGTTCATCCAGTCGTGCCAGCTTGGTTTTCAGTTCATCTTCCTGCGGGAACGGCTTGTCCACTGCCGCCTTGGCATTGGACAGTTGAACCCTTGCATTATCCAGCTGTGCTTCGCACTGCCGGAGATCGCTCTCCAATCCGGCAAGCATATTATCAATGCGCTGGATATTGCCAAACAGGTCTGTACCAAGAGAAATCGGATGACTGAGCTGGCCTTTCAGATTCAGTCGATACTCCTTTGCAAAGGTGTCAAACGAGAGGATCATAGCAAAACCCCGATACGTTCCGATTGGAATCGCATCAGGGCTTGTCATGTTATGCGCCGCTGCCAGCAACGCACTGCCCGCAGCTTTCTTTTCGATATAGGTGGTTTCCTCGACTTCCATTGGAGAAAAGCCGTCCTCATTTGGCAATGTCTGCGTTTCTCGCCGTTCAATATCACTTCTATATCCGCTGATTTTCTGCTCCAGTGCTGCGATCTGATCCGGGAACACTTTTGCAATCTTATCCTCCAGCGCATATCTCTGGCTCAAATGGCTTGCTTTCAACATTTTCAACCGTTGAACCCCAATGTCCAGATCCATCTTTTCCTTGATATAGGGATTTCCGGTGCAAAGTGCTTTTACCTCAGCATACGACAGCGCGGTTTCATCAATATCTTCCGCCGACCTTGCCGGTGCTTTGGACGTCATAACCTGACCAATGAATTTCTGCTTGCCCTCAACCATCTGATAGAGGTAGCTGTCGAAGGTATTCTCCGTTACATAAGTGTAAATCTCAACTTCCGGGTTTTCATTGCCCTGCCGGATAATGCGGCCTTCGCGCTGCTGTAAATCGGACGGTCGCCACGGGCAATCGACGTGGTGCAGGGCGATAAGCTTCTTCTGCACATTCGTACCGGCACCCATTTTCTGCGTTGAGCCAATCAGCACTCGGATTTCGCCGCTGCGGACTTTGCCGAACAGTTCCTTCTTCTGCGCTTCACTGGCTGCATTATGAATATAGGCAATCTGATCTTTGGGAATACCCATATCCAGCAGTTTATCCCGAATGCCATCATAGACATTGAAATTTCCATCGTTATGCGGCGTTGACAGGTCGCAGAACACCATTTGTGTTGATTTCTGTTCCGCAGTTTTCTGCCAGATTTCAAATACATTCTTTGCACAGGCACTGACTTTGCCATTCTCATCGTTCGGCAGCATAGGTTCATCAGTCGCTGATCCAGCGCCAGCTTGCGGCCATCGTTAGTGATAAGCAGCATATTGTCTACGCTGGAATCAACCATACGATTACGCACACGCTCAGCTCGTTCCGAGAGGTCCTTTACCATTTCCACCTGATACGCCGACGGTTTCAGCACAACATTGTGATAATTTGCTTTCGGTACCGGCAGCTTGAGCATATCCGCCGTTTGAATATCCGCCGTCTGCTTAAACATCGACATCAGCTCCGGCAAGTTATAAAACCGGGCAAAGCGTGTTTTCGCTCGATACCCAGTCCCCTCCGGTGCCAGTTCAATGGCAGTAACAGTTTCGCCAAAGGTGCTTGCCCAGGCATCAAAGTGCAGCAGGTTTTTCTCTTTGAGCGTTCCATACTGAAGATATTTCTGCATCGTGTACATCTCCACCATGCTGTTGCTGATTGGAGTACCTGTCGCAAACACCGTCCCTCTGCCACCGGTAATCTCGTCCAGATAGCGAATTTTCATATACAGGTCGCTGGATTTCATCGCCTCCGTCTGACTGATACCGCCCACATTCCGCATCTTAGAGAATGCGGCGAGGTTTTTATAGTAATGTGCCTCGTCCACAAACAGCCGATCAATACCCAGTTCTTCAAAAGTTATAAGGTCATCTTTACGGCTCTGATCATTCAGCTTGTCCAGTTTTGCCTGCACCATTTTCTTCGAGCGTTCCAGCTGCTTGACTGAGAAATGGTCTCCTTTCTGTTCTTTCAGTTCGCGGATACCATCCATGATTTCATGATACTGCTGCTCCAGAATATAACGCTGCCGCTCCATGCTCATAGGAATCTTCTCAAACTGACTGTGGCCAATAATGATGGCATCAAAATCGCCGGTTGCAATTCTGCCGCAGAAGCGCTTGCGATTCTTTGTTTCAAAGTCCTTCTTTGTTGCAACCAGAATGTTGGCAGAAGGATACAACTGCAAATACTCTGCCGCCCACTGTTCCGTCAGGTGATTCGGCACAACAATCAGCGATTTTCTGCACAATCCAAGCCGTTTGCTCTCCTGAGCTGCGGCAACAATTTCGAGGTCTTCCCTGCCCCCACAACGTGTGCCAGCAGCGTATTGCCTCCGTAGAGAATGTGTGCAACTGCGTTCAACTGGTGCTGCCGCAGCTGGATTTCAGGGTTCATACCCACAAAGTTCAAATGGCTGCCATCATACTCACGAGGGCGCAATGCGTTGAACTGCTCATTGTAGAGCCTGCACAGCCGTTCTCTTCTCGGCTGGTCCTTCCAGATCCAGTCCTGAAACGCCTGCTTGATCAGTTCCTGCTTGCCTTGTGCGATTGCAGTTTCCTTCTTATTCAGGACAGGCACTCGCTTGCCGTTTTCGTCCTCGATATAGTCAAACACCCGCACATCTCGCAGATTCAGCGTTTCCTCAATGATTTTATAGGCATTCACGCGATCTGTACCATAGGTGCTGGTCGCGTTGATATTGCTGCGGTCATAGGACTTGCCCTCTACATTCCACCCGCCGGTGTAGCGGGAATAATGCACCTTCACTTTCCACTGTGCGTAATACGGCGTGTCCAGCAGCTGATACATGAATTCCTGCACCACATCTTCCGGAAGCCATGTTGCGCCAAGACGAACAGAAATCTCGCTTGCAGTCAGGTCCGTTGGCTGAACTTCTTCCAACGAGGTCACATTCGCTGCAAATACCGGCTCACTTTCTACCAGTTTCCGCGCCTCCGCCAGTTTTTCACGCACATTGCCCGAAAGGTACTCATCTGCGGTCAGGTATTTCGCCTGAGTGCAGTTCTCCTCATAGAGCGGATTCCGAAAAATGACACCACTGAGATCTGCAAATACTTCTTCTTCCGTTTTACCTGTCAGCTGCATCATATACGGCATATCCACCTTTGCCTTTTCGCCCATAGAAACTGCCAGAGCTTCCGAGGCGGTATCAACGCTGGTAATCTCCGTGTGCTGCCGGATTGTGCGCTTGCTGAATATATCTGCCTTGCGCACGAAGTTTCCCTCGTCATCCAGCACTTCCAAGGAAGAAAGCAAGCAGAAGGAACTGTCATCAGCAAAAACAGATTTGTTTGCTCTGGTATTGATGCGCCCATACTTCTTCTCAAATGCATCGTACAGGGCATTCAACTCACCCTGTTCCTGCTGAATCATCGCATCTGGATAATCCTCCGTCTGATATTCGATCAGCTTGCGGACACACTCACGGATAGCAACCAGCCCTTTGACCCGATTTACGCCGGTTACAGACAATTCAACCGGGCGCATAATGCTGTTTTCCCGATAATAAATTTCGCCGTCCACAACGGTAAAACTGAAATTGCGTACAGCTGGGTCAGCCGGGATAGAGCGATCTTCCTCTTCACTTTCTGGGTCATCGACTTCATATTCCATCACAGACCCGTTGATATTCTGAATTGCATCCGTCAAGAGTTCTTCCAGACTGCTGCCGTCAATCGGAAGGCAGGCTGTTTCCGGACCGTAGGGTCCGCTCACTTCCTGCATGATTCCAAGCACCATATTCGGATTATCTACAAAGTACTGATTCACGGGCAAACCATTTGCATCAACGCCAAGGCTAACCCATGCCGGCAGCTGATCGATCATGCGGTCACGCTTTTGGAGAATTAGGATGTCTGAGGTGACTTCTGTTCCCGCTGCATCCTTGAACGTATTATTGGGCAGTCGGATTGCTCCCAGCAGCTCCGCACGCTGTGCAAGATATTTGCGTACAGACGGATTTTCCTTATCCATCGTGCCTTTGCTGGTAATGAACGCGATAATACCGCCGGGCCGCACCTTATCCATGGTGCGGGCGAAGAAATAGTCATGGATCAGGAAGTTATACTTGTCATACCGCTTGTCCGCAATCTTAAAAGTGCCAAACGGCACATTGCCAATGGCGGCATCAAAAAAGCTGTCCGGCAGATCTGTTTTCTCAAACCCGCGAACAGCGATGGAAGATTTCTGATAAAGCTGCTGCGCGATGCGTCCGCTGATGCTGTCCAGCTCCACACCGTAAATTTTTGAGTCTGCAAGATGATCCGGACGCATACCGATAAAATTGCCAATGCCGCAGGATGGCTCCAGAATATTACCGTGCTGGAATCCAAGCCGTTCCAAAACCTGATACATTGACCGAATCACAACCGGCGGCGTGTAGAACGCTGTCAGCGTTGATTCCCGCGCGGCTTCGTACTCGTCATCGGATAGCAGTGCTTTCAACTCGGCATAATGGCTGTTGCGCTCATCGAAACAGTCTGACAGCCCACCCCAGCCAACGTATTGAGCAAGTTCTTCCTGCTCCTGTGGCGTTGCCAGCCGGTGTTCGGCCTCCACTTTTTTCAGCGTGGTAATGGCACGGATATTTCGTGCATATCGCTCCCTCGGCGTTCCGACACCCAGCATATCATTGGAAATATGGTACTCTGCGCGTTCTGCATCCGGAATTTCCGGCAGCAGTGTCAGCGGTGCCGCTATCTCCTTTTTCCTTGCAGCTGGTGTTGTAAGCAGAGTTCCCTTCGGTTGCTCTGGCTTCTGGCGCTGTGCGGCATACTCGTTTTCACCAAAGGCAATGAGTTCATCGAATGTCATATTTGCAAGGGACTCATTCAGGTCACCCAAATCCGCAAACTGAATCCGGGCAATTTCTTCATTGTCCACCGCATAAAGCATACGACTGTTCTCAAGATCTACATCCACCTGAATACTATGCTCGCCGTCACCCGTTGTGCTGTACGCCAGCGGCACTGCGGTCAAGTCGCTGAAATCCGCTTCCTCCTCAAAACTCTCCAACGCGTAAAGGTTGACCATGCGTATGCTTTCGTTCAGCAGATATTCTCTATGCCCCTCTGCGTAGTCCACAACTGCAAAGCCTTTTGGCGGTGTTCCCAGGTCTGCAAGAAAATCCTGTGAAATGGTATTGCCGTTTGGGTCACGATACAAGGTAATGGTAAACGGCGCACCTATATCCGCGTCCTCTTTGATCTGCTCGACAAGCTGGGTTTCGTCATCATATTCCACCTGTTCCCCGACGTGTCCGTTCGAGTCCAGATAGTCCAATCGACCAACAGCCAGCGGTTTTACATCTGCTGTTTGTTCGCCACTGCTTTCTTTCGGCTGGTCATTCATAGGATTCTCTGCAATGCGCCGGTCAAAATCACTGCGGCTCAGTTCTTCGTTGAACAACGGATACTCCGGGTCATACAGCCGTACCGAATGATCATCGATTGCAAGGATTTCATATTCCTTGATACCCAGATAGACCTTATCTCCCAGCGAGTAATGCCTCTGTACCAGTTCTTCATCATTGATTACGACGGCAGTTGGTTGCTCCGTGTTCTGTTCAGTCTGTTCCGCACGGATTTGCTCAATTTCCGCCTTGCTCAGATACCGTCCCAGTGCAATCAGCTCACCAATGCGCTTCTCAACAGTTTTCCATGGCAGGTTGACCGCCTTGCTGCCGTCATCGCGCAGTTTGCCGATATACAGTCCATTGGAATCATATTGCAGCCAGTAGTTTGAACCGGGAATGGCATTTGAATGTTCGCCTATACCGTATTCCCGCCTCAGAAACTGAACATTGGCTTCCCTGCCTTCCTGCTTCTGATACTGCTGATAGATGTGCCGTTTTCCGTGTTCAAAACCGCTTCCGCTGCTGAGTACATAGTCAATGGCCTCCTGCGGCATGACAAAAGCCGAGTCTTTTTTCGACTCGGCTTCATCAATCAGTGATAGCTGTTCATTTTCACTGGGCAAAAGTGCTTCATCTGGCGAGAGCCACTCATGCAGCACGATCATTCCGGTAATATGGTCTGCAACCGTGCTCCACTTCATAATCACTCTCTGCTCCGGGTCATTTGCCGAACCTCGCCACATCATAAGCCCCGTATCATAGGCTCGGTAGCCTGCCCGCTGACCGTTGCTCAGTATCGTTTCGGTGAACGTGTTATCAAAGAACGTTTTGATAAAATCTGCACGTTCATTATTGTCCTCATGGTCAGCAAAAAATGAAGCGATTTCTGTTCGATGGTCTTTCAGCGCATCACTGGTACGCAGCAGTTCATTCTTTTCCTCATCGGAGTGGTAATACGGCACCTTGGAGTCCTTGTACCACTCATCGTGAAAGACCTCCAGTCCGGTCAGACCAACGGCCTGCATCATGGCAGCGCCAGTATCTCGCGTTACCGGTACACCAGTTCCGTCAGCACGATCTCCTCCGCTGCTGCCCGAATATTGTTCATCAATCCGACCCACCTCATCTGGTTCTCCGCTTTCAGGCTCTCGCTCACGCCCTCCTGCTTCGCCATCTGCGCGGTCAGCGTTTCCATCATCTCGTTCGCCTGCCGGTCGATCTCCTCCAAATGCGGATTCAGCTTGCCGGTCAGCAGCATCGCCGTGTACGTCCCGTTCCGGTTCTCCCTCAGAAACTTCCGCCGCAGCATTCCATACTTCCCAGTTTTCGGTGCCTCCGGCACGATCAGATCCGGCAAGTAATACTCGCCCTCTTTGTGATAAGTCAATTCCATATTCAACGCTCCCTTCTGTTATTGCTGTTCTGCTCACATCATACCGGCTGTCCGAAGAAACCTCAAATGTGCGATTTTGTTTTCGTTCTTCGCGCTGCAAGTCCTGTACAATAAATGCGATATCGCGGAGCAGAACCTCAGACATATCACTGACTGCTGCGCCCAGAATAGAAATAACATTCGGCGTATTAAAATTGCAGACTTTGTCCAGAGAATTTCCGAAATATGCTCTGCCCGGAAGTCCACAACGGATATGCAGCATATAGCCGACACTGTAACCGAGTGCGGTCAGCATTTGTAGGCGTGTATTGTCCTCGTCCAGCTTTTCCAGCAGGCTGCCCGCTTTTGCCTCCATCAGCTCTGCCAGATAATCCTGATAATTATCATTAACGAATGTGACTGCCACATTGAGCAGGCAATCCTCCAGTGACTCTTGGGCATCAACCTCATATCGTTCTGCCAACACATTTTTGACTGGCTCAATGAATCTCTGTTCTATCTTCCAGATGGGAACTTCTTTGCCTACTCTGCTGTTGGTATCGGATACATCAAACACATGACGCAGCTTATACGGTGCATCCGTATCGACCAGCAGCGCAATGCCTTTGGTATTACGGTTGACCCAGCGGCCATGCTTATTCCACCAGCTGACTTCGGCGCAGGCTGTCGCATCAGGCTTCTGTGCGAAAATCAGCAGCTGCTCCTGAAACGAATATTTGAAATTATTCGCCGCAGTGGTCAAAAAGTCCATATAGTGATCCGTATTCACTGTCAAAGTCCGCAGATGTTCCGCCTCCATCTCCGTGATCACCTGATACTTGTTCGGCATCTCGTTCACCTCCTCCATCATCAATCTGAATTGTCACCTCAATGGGAAGCGGCAGCTCTCCCAAAAGCGAAGAATACAGCAGTCCTGTCCGGGCATTGGATATTTTCGTCACCAGTCCAGTCAAACGAAAGACTGTTGCATTCACTTCTTCCTGATTTGCTGCAAAGTAGTATCCGCTCCGGTCACTGCAAATAGGAACGCCATCCTGACGCAAGCGATTGATCTTGCGGCGCAGACTACGCCCATTCACAGAAAAAAGCTGCTCCAGCTCAGTGCTTGGAACAGCCTTTCCTTTTCCGGTATGATATTTTTTCAGATACACGCACAGTGCTGCGTTCTTATCCATACGCTCCTCCTTCCTCATCGCGCATCCCTTTGCACACTTGACAGGCTCTGTTTCGGGAAGTCCCATCCGTAGACCTTGCCGATCTCATCGCCCAGCCGTCGGGTTACGCGCGTAATATCCGCTCTTGTTGCGGTGCCGCGATAAATTTTCTCTTTCAGATTCTCGATCTGCGCATCGCTGACGCCATTCTTATAGGTGCGATAGAGATAATGGTTGGTACCGTCATGGTGGACCGCATCACAGCGCATATCACCCAGCTTGTCAACATACCAGGTCACATAGTCGCACTCCGAGGACAGGCAGTCCTTGATGTTGCCGCTCTTGATTTCCTTATAGCCGCTGTAACGTCCATTCCAAAGGCCAAGATCGACAATCACCAGAATCGGCTTGTCCAGCTGAATATCGAGGTTCATGCGTTCATCGTCCAGATATTCGCCATTCCGTTCATACATCTTTTCCTCTCGTTCCTGTTCGGAAAGTTCCGGATACTCTGCCTCCAGATCCTCACGCCAATCCTCGTAATCTAACGAGTAGTTACTCCAAATCAGATACTTCGGCTCTGTCATCGTGCATCACCCCGATCCTTTGGGCGGCTGCGTGTATTTCGTGTGGAGTTCTCCATCGTGTCCAGCGGCAGCACAGTATTATGGCAGCGTTCCATCTGTTCGGCAAACTGGCAGATATGAAATAGCGAGTCCCAGCCGGAACCGACTTCCACATGGTAATCGTCGATGTACCTGCAAACCTTGTCTATATGGGTCCCGTCCTCCCGCAAGATACGAATTTTCCCGCCGTCCGGTATCCGAAACAACTCCGTATAATTCGATGTGATAAATCGAATACCCTTTTCCGCCTGTTTCAGATGATGGTCAAGGAATTCTCTCTGGTAGCAATAGCAGTAAACCGTGTACATTCCCTTCTGGGGATTCAGGCGCAGGAGATAGGAATAATCTTTCGTATCCGCGCGAAACGCAAAATCCTGACTGGAAAGGTCAATCGCACTGTCGATCTGACGGTAACAGTACGCTGAAACCGCCGCTCTGCTTTTCAGAAAACCATCTTCTTCCCTCAACTGCCGGATCACCTGATTAAACTCGGCATCAAACTCCGGTGTCAACAGCCTCTCGCAATGGCTGGTCCAGTTGTGAAAGAACTGCTCGCCGCTGTCACCCATATCTGCCCGCAAATGACCGATGTAGCCGGTCTGCCCCATAATCTGGTCAGACTGCGTGTAGCAGTACATCTGCTCCGCTTTGGTCGCAGGTCTTACTTCAACATTCATCGTCTGTCCTCCTCATTTATGTGATTTCATACGCTGTTTGCAGTGTATGTACCCGCACCTTTGTGCTTGTGCAGTTCTGACTCTATACTGTGATTATCAATATGAATTGGAGGTATTCCCATGAAACGCATTACATACTTTCTCTCCGGTGCATTGGCGGCGCTGCTGATCAGTTCCGCAACTGTTTCCGCTTTTGCATCCAGCGGTCTTATCACACTTAATGTCCAGCCGGCACAGGTCATGGTCAACGGCAAGATCTTTCAGCCTAAAGATGCCCAAGGCCGTGATGCTCTTGTTTTCACTTACAACGGCACGACCTATGCACCAGTTCGTGCGCTGGCGGAAGCTTACGAGTTGACCGTCGGTTATGATGCCGCACGGAATATGGCCACCGTCAGCAGTGCTGCCCAGGCTGCCAATCACAATGGCAGTTTTCCCGCTCAGTGGACGGTCACGGAAAAGCCGGTCACACGATACGGTAACGAGCATATCTTTACCGCCGTTTATTCCGGATCACTTTCCATGAACGATTTCAAAAGCTGGTGGAAGTCGATGAATGGTGCCGATCTGAAAGCACAGGCAGAACAGATGGCTCTGGATGCGCAGTCTTTGACCAATGGTTCTGAAATTACCATGTACTTCAGCTTCGGTTCTTATAATCTCGGCACTGCCTTTGCACAGTCCGGCTGCACATTCAGCAACTTCGACCCTGCCGCTGTCTGGATCAAATAACTCTCATGGCAACACCCTGTCCGCTATGGACAGGGTGTTGTTCTACTCTCTCCACCAGTGCCACAGCAGCGCGCCAATAATCGCTGCTGCTGTGCCGCAGATTACACGCTTTCTCATTTTCAACCCTCCTTCTGGATAAAAGAACATCGGCCATTGCACAAGCAGCAGCCGATGTATGTAAGTCTATTCACTTTTCAGCCCAGTTTGACCAGCAGTTCATCAACCGGATCGGTAATATGTCCCTGCGCCAGCAGCTTATTTCTCCAGATGAGCAGATATCTCCGGAGCATCTGCAATTCCTTATATGTGATCTCCAGTTGAACTGTATTCTCTCGTTTGAACATTTGCAAGCACTCCTTTCTCTTGACTTCATCATATATGCCGTAAGAAGTGTTTGCAAATATGCAAACGGTATGTATGTGGCCTGTCGATTGACAGACCACTGGAAAGCCTTACTTGTACCAGCTTTCCTCAGTGCCCAGAATGGCATTGTGTGTGTTTGCTGCTTCCAGAATATCGCTGTATGCCCAGTAACGGCGGCTAACATCCGGGAAGGTATTCAGCTTCCGCAGATTATCGCTGACATAATCCAGATCCGCTTCGCGGCCAAGCAGACGGTTCACAATCGTTACAACCTCTGCGCGGGTAATCTGACGGTCAGCGCGGAACGAACCGTCCCCATAGCCGGTGATCCAGCCATGCTTTGCAGCGGCCTTGATATACTCTGCCGCCCAGTAGCCGTCGCTCACATCATCAAAGCTCTTGAACTGCTCCATGATTTCAGCATCACCATCGCCGTACACATCAAAGAAGCGGACCGCCATAGTTGTAAACTCGGCACGGGTAATCTGCTCGTCCGGCGCAAAAATAGTCTTGCTGTGGCCATAGGTCACACCGTTGTTGTTCAGGTATTTCACATAGCCGCTGTACCATGCATACGCAGGCACATCACTGAACTTGGTCTTTGCCACAGGGGAAATGTTGTCCCCATTCTTATCTGCCAGCAGTCGTGCAAAAATCGCCGCTGCTTCGCTTCGGGTCATGTTGCGTTCCGGTCCGAACGTACCGTCCGTATAGCCAACGACATAAGCGCTGTGATGTTCCGTTTTCTCGACTTCGGGAACCGTAACCTCACCGTTCTTATCAGTCTTGCCGGTGGCCTTATCGCCAGATCGTTCTTCACGATCACATTGATATTCTTCTGCGGCACCTTCTTCGGGTCGGTTACAATCACCGTCACCTGATGCTTGCCGTCCATATCAACGCCCTTGGGCAGTTCAACCGTAATGTTGCCTGTCTTGCCAATGGATACCTCAGAACCCTGAATCGGACGTCCGGTGTCAGTGTGAACCACCTTGATCGTCAGCGTCCATCGGTCACGATCTGCATCCTCATAACCCTCCGTAACCTTGCCATCCTCGTTGGTCTTTCCGTTTTCAATGGGAACCGTAATCTGACCGGCCTTGCCGGTCTGATCTGCTGCATAGTTATCATTTTTGTCGGTCACAGCGATACGCATACCCTGAACGGCGCTCTTATCCTTTACCAGCTGTACCAGAACAGTGGTCTGGTCATCATAGTCTAGCAGTCTGCTGTTCGGCAGACGGATGGAAATGCTGTTGTCCTTGTTCAGCACCACGGACGCATTGGAAACAGGCGTTTTATCCTCCGTATCCGTTACCGTCACCAGATAACCGCCCACAACAGCCTGGCCCTTGCTGTCAGTCGTACCGCTGTTGTAGATTTTCTCGATTGGCTGCGTATCCAGCTTTTCGCCGCACTCAGTACACTCCTTGTGCTTGCTGCCTTCGGAGTCCGCAGTAGGCTGCTTGTCGATGATCCAGTCACCCGGCTTGTGACCGGTTGCCTTGGTATATTCGGTCTTGCTGGAATCGCCGCAGCGAGTACAGGTCTTCATGGTGTAACCCATCTCCGTGCAAGTCGGCTTAGTGATTTCGGTCTTATAGTCATGGCCCAGTGCCTTATTCAGAACCGCACCGCATTTTGTACAAAGCTGAGGCTCCGTACAGGTAGCCGCAGAACCGGGAACATGACCGGCAGCAGCATTTCCCTCGATTTTGTGCTCATCGCAGCGAACGCAGTGATATTCCATCACGCCCTCACCGGTACAGGTCGCATTCGTCACCAGAGTACCCTTGTCCCAGCTATGGCCGAGCGGTTCCGTATAATCTGTTACGAATGCACTGCCGCAGCCATCGCAGCGATGAATGGTCTTGCCGCCATATTCACAGGTGGCGGGAATCACATGGTCTTCGTACTTGTGTGCCAGAGTCGCAGTAATATCTTCGATGTGCCGCTCTCCGCAAATCGAGCACTCACGAACGGTATAGCCGGGATTGGTGCAGGTAGCCGCAACCGAATGGGTTTCAAACTTGTGCTCACCCTTGGACGTTGCCGTTTCTTTCATTTCACCACAGCGAGAGCAGATTTCCAGCAGCTTGCCTTCCGTTTCGCAGGTGGCTTCGCGAATCTTTACACTCTGCCATGCATGCCCCAGAGAATCTACATAATCGCGCTTTTCGATCTTTCCACAGGCTGTGCATAAATAGCGATCATAACCCAGCGTCTTGCAGCCGGCCTTTACGGAATCCAGCAGCGTGAAATGATGCTTTTCTCCGCAACCTTTATCGGTGCAGCAGTTGCCGCCGCAGTTTTTATCCTCGCAGCCGCAGTTCGGGTCAGAGCAGCCGCAGCTGCACTTACCGTCGTCCTTAGTGGTTTCATCATGCAGCCAAACGTTTGCTACACCGTTCTCGGTCATCTCTACGCCCTGATAGGTGTAGGTAATCTGGTAATACACATCGTACTGTCCCTTGTCGGTATAGTTCGGCGCGCTGGTCATCGTGCAGCTGTCTGCGCTGTCGCCATAGCGGATTTCCGAACGCACACCAGCATCAGAAAGGTCTGTCACGCTGATGGTGTGCGGTGCTCCGTCCACAACACCGTAGTAGCTGGCAACAACGGACTTCGCGCCCACATACTCGTATTTTGCGTAGTCGCAGTCCGTACACTTCTCCACAATGGCAAACCGGCCATGTGCAGGCTGAGGAAGGATTTCTTTCTCCATGTTATGCCGCTCCAGGACACTGCTCTTGGTGTGATTTGTGCCGTAACAGAACGCACAATACTCGCCGCCGGTGGTCGTGACCTTGTGATAGGTGCTGTCTGCATACGCATAAGTTTTCTGTTCGGGCAGTTCCTGCATAAATCGTTCCGCGCAGTCATACAGCCAGTAAACATTCTTACCGAAACCATAGTCGTTAATACTCATATTGCTGTTAACCGTGCCGCAGGTATCGCAGACCGCCTTTGTCCAGTGATACCCCGTATAGGTCGCGTTCTGACCGGGAATGCCATCCAGAATTGTGCCGGTCCCGGCACCGCCGAGCAGCGTTCCATCCGAATACTTTACATTGCGGTTCATTGCCGTCCGGCCATCCTTGCTGTACTCAGGAGTGCGGAATGCGCGGAAAGAAGTCGGCTTTCCACAAACACCGCAGTTGAAGGTTTCGTGCGTTACAACCGCATTGACATCCAGCTCATTCGTTCGACCGGAAGCCTGCATCCAGTTTTCCGCAGGATCGTGATAGCTGTTTACCTGTGCCGCACCAGCCGAAACAGGAAACAGCGAAAATGCCGTCACTGCCGAAAGCAGCATGGCAACGGCTCTCGTGCCGAGCTTTTTCGTTCTTGCTTTCATTTGAGATACCTCCGTATGAATTGATTTGCGGCAACAAAAAATCCACAGCCTTTGCTGTGGAGGAAAGTCTGCCGCTCTTTTCTTTTGTCCAGCTGCTACATGGCAACCACCTCCTTTGCGGTTTCGCTGCCCCTATACTTACTTCTCAGGTAGTAATACAGGTGGTTTACTAAAGGGGAGAGTGCGAGAGGGGGAAAGAAGAAAAACAAGTTATCCCGCAAATGGGCGCACTTCCCCCATGATTGCGGTTATCTTGCTTGTTCTCTTTTCTTGCGCTCCTGTACACGCTGATAATACTCCAGCGCCTTGATGATATAATCCTCGGTTTTCTCCAGCGGCACTGTCGAGGGAATATACGGACGCAGCCGTTCTGCCTTAAAGCTGATTTTCTCTTTCTGGTTTGGCTTTTCCTCACCAAGAATCGCTTCGATGACCTCCGCACTCAGCTTTCCAGCTTTGGAGAACTCTTTGAGCCGAATGGCCTGCGGGAGTGATGGCGTGGCATCATTGTAGCTGATGCTGTTCAGAAGATTATGCTGTTCCGTTTCCGTCAGATAGGAAAGCTCCACCGCAGGACGAAACGCAATCTTGTTCTCATCAACCATGTCCAGAAGTTCGGGGATTAGTTCTGTCAGACGGATATAGCGGCGAACTTGATCTTGACTTTCACCAACTTGCTTTGCCAGTGTTTCTCTCGAAGTAGACTTCTGTGCCACTGGCACAGAAGTTAAATCCGTTCTCTGTCCCTGTCGCTTCATCGCCTCCAGACGCATCTTGTAGCTGAACGCCTTTTCACTCGGAAGAATGATTGAGCGCTGCAAATTGGATTCCACCATCAGAATGATCGCTTCATCTCTGGACAATTCCTTGATTTCTGCGGGAACGCGCTCTAGACCGGCCAGTTCACAAGCCTTTCGTCGTCGATGCCCTGATACGATTTCATACCGGCCATCTTCTTTCTGGCGGAGCGTAATCGGTGTAATAACGCCGCGCTCTTTCACGCTCTGCACAAGCTGGTTCATGTCCTCGTCCATTTTAACTTTGAATGGGTGGTTCGGGAAATCGTCGATCTCAGATAAGGGGATATCATAGATGCGAGGCAAGCGACTTTCTGCTCGTCCCTCATCATTCATAAACAGTTCAGCGAACCCCGTCAGATCGAGATCGATGTCTTTCTTTCGACTCATGCTCCAACACCTCCTTCGTCACCGCCTCATACGCAGCCGCAACCTTTCCGCCCTTATCATAGGCAAAGATGCTTTGCCCTTCCTGGGCGCTTTCAGCAGCACGGACGGAAAAGGGTATCTGCGTATCAAAGACGCTGACTCGATCGCTTACAGCAGCTCTCAGCGCCGTAGAAATGGCTTTTGCGTTGTTAGTTCGATTATCCACCATCGTCAATAGGATGCCGTCGATGTTCAGACGTGGATTGATCTGGCGTTTGACCTTGGCAACCGAGTGCATCAGCTGATTCAGACCTTTCGTTGACAGAAAACTCGGCTGCGACGGGATAATCACTCTGTCTGCCGCTGCCAACGCATTGATGGTCATCATGCCAAGGGACGGCATACAGTCAATCAGGATATAGTCATAGTTTTTGCTGACCGAATCAATGTAGCTTTTCAGCACATACTCTCGGCTCATCACATTGAACAAGCCGACTTCTGTACCGGACAGCTCGATATTCGCAGGCATCAGGTCAACGCCCTCTGTACTTCTCAGCAATCCGAAGTTCTCCGGTAGCGACTTATCGTTGATGACGCATTCCATTACATCAGAGAGTGTTTCACTCAGCTGATCCGGATTACGCTCTCCAAGGCTGATTGTTAAACTGCCTTGTGGGTCTGCGTCAATCAGCAGCACTCGCTTTCCCTGTTTCGCCAAGCCGACACCCAGATTTACCGTTGTGGTGGTCTTTCCAACGCCGCCTTTCTGATTGGTAATTGCGATTACTCTGCATTGTTCCATATTGGTTTCCTCCTTTCTCATTTTAAGCTGTCTGAATCAGGCAGCTATGTATGTGAGCGCCTGAGCGCTCACTCGTCCTCCGACAGTTCGAAGTAGTCCTCCAAATACTCCGCCAGCCAGCAGGTGAATCTCCGCATGAACCATGCGCAGAGGTATGGATCGTCCATCAGTTCAGACGGAAGTTCAACTTCCAGATTCATCATTCTGGAAAGCACCTGAACAAACAGCAGTGCGCTACTCGGCATACACAGCGCATCAAGACCGCTGAGCACAACCGCGATAGCCTCCAGCTTACATTCATCGCCGTTAAAGTGTTCTGCCGCTGCATCAATCAGGTACACCGGATAATGGATTGCCAGATCGTTCAGCTTTTCAAGTTCTAATTCTTCATTCATAACATCGTCCTCCTTCTCGTTATGTACGCACACTGTTTTTCTCTCTGCCCCGTGTGCCGGGCATCATCAGGCGGCTGGCTGCGAACCAGCTCCATAGGCATCTCACCTCCCCGCCTTCATTATGACCGGGCCGCGAATTACGGAAGTATCATTATCCCTTGCACCTTTCATTGCCTCCGCCGGTAGCAGTCCGGCTTTCTATCGAATCAGTTTGATCGCTCCTCCGTTTCCGGAATCATGGCGCACCGTCGATAACAGCTTGAGGTTTCCCTCGGTGCAGGTAACGTACCTGATGACTGTTATTCAGTTTTACGGGAGGCTTTGTTTGACCTCTCACTTCTCTACCGCAGCACGAATAGCCCCCAAATTAACCCCTCCCAAAAAATATTTTTATTTTTGTTAGAATTGCACAAGTAAATATCAACTCAGTACTGCCGCTGCACAACCTCAAATGGGTAAAAAAATAGACCCGTCGATTTCTCGACGGGTCTATTGCCCTAATTTAATTCGCACATTGCGATAGAAGCCGTATCAAATAGCTAAAACTTACATGAATTCACAGGAATTTGCACATTCAAACCGCTTCATTTGTGGTAAACCTGTGGTAACTTGGTGTAAGTTATGGTGTAAGCTATCTGCTAAATCTCGCTTATACGCGGTTATTCTAACTTATACGCCCTCAATCAGTCCAGCGGCTTCATTGTGGGGAACAACAGAACGTCGCGAATGGATGCCGCGTCGGTCAGGAACATAACCAGACGGTCGATGCCCATGCCCATGCCGCCCGTGGGAGGCATACCGTATTCCAGCGCGTTGATGAAATCCTCGTCCATCATGCCGGCTTCCTCGTCGCCTGCGGCGCGCAGAGCAACCTGACGCTCGAAGCGCTCCTTCTGGTCGATCGGGTCGTTCAGCTCGGAGAATGCGTTGCACAGCTCGCGGCCGTAAACAAAGCACTCAAAGCGCTCGGTCAGACGCGGGTCGGACGGCTTGCGCTTTGCCAGCGGAGAAATCTCAACCGGGTAATCAGTGATGAAGGTCGGCTGCATGAGGTTCTCCTCAACGTACTCGTCATAGCACAGGCTCATCAGGTCGCCCCAGCTCTCCTTGCCCTTTTCGATTTCGAGGCCCTTGGCCTTGACAGCCTCGAGCGCCTCCTCCGGAGAGAGCGCCATAAAGTCGATGCCGGCGTACTCCTTGACCGCCTCGGCCATGGTCATGCGCTTCCAGCCCTTGGTGAAGTCGATCTCGGTGCCCTGGTACATCACCTTGGTGCCGCCCAGAACCTTTTCGCAGACATGGATTACCATGTCCTCGGTAATATCCATCATGCCGTGGTAATCGGTGTAAGCCTGATACAGCTCGATGGTGGTGAACTCCGGATTGTGCTTGGTGTCCATGCCCTCGTTGCGGAAAATACGGCCGATCTCGTATACGCGCTCCAGACCGCCTACGATCAGGCGCTTGAGGTGCAGCTCGGTCGCAATACGCAGATACATATCAATATCCAGCGCGTTGTGATGGGTGATGAACGGACGAGCCGCAGCACCGCCCGGAATGGTGTTCAGACACGGGGTCTCAACCTCCATAAAGCCGCGGGAATCCATAAAGTTGCGGATCTCGCGCACGATAGCGGAGCGCTTCTCAAAGGTATCGCGTACCTCCGGGTTGACGATCAGGTCAACATAGCGCTGACGGTAACGCATATCGGTATCCTTCAGACCGTGCCACTTCTCCGGCAGCGGTGCAAGGTTTTTGGAGAGCAGCGTCAGTTCGGTTACGGAAACCGAAATCTCACCCTTCTGGGTACGGAATACCTCGCCCTCGATACCGATGATATCGCCGATATCGAACTTCTTGTAGCCCTTGTATACGTCCTCGCCTACGTTGTCGCGCTTGATGTAAAGCTGCAGACGGCCGTAGCGGTCGCGCATATCCGAGAA
This sequence comes from Butyricicoccus sp. OF10-2, assembly GCF_003481925.1. Taxonomy (NCBI): domain Bacteria; kingdom Bacillati; phylum Bacillota; class Clostridia; order Eubacteriales; family Butyricicoccaceae; genus Butyricicoccus; species Butyricicoccus sp. OF10-2. The sequence continues at coordinate 48,645 of NZ_QUMC01000003.1, forward strand.
GGAAGCCTTGCCCATGATGCGCTTGGACATCATGCGGCCTGCCAGACGGACGGTCTTGCCTTCCAGCTCGTCAAAATGCTCGTGAATATCGGTGGTATAATGATCGCGCTCAAAGCGCACCTGCTGGAACGGGTCCTTGCCCGCAGCCTGCAGCTCTGCCAGCTTTTCGCGGCGAATGCGCTTCAGCTCGTGCAGTTCCTCCGCGGTCTGCTCGTGCTGATCCTGCGCCTGATGCTGTTCTGCCATATCTTCCCCATCTTTCATATAGATTTACATTTAACGTCCGTTAGGACGAATCGAATTACTTCTCGATCTTGATGATCTCGTACTTTACGATGCCGATCGGTGCCTCGACCTCAACAACATCGCCGACCTTCTTACCCAGCATAGCCTTACCGAACGGAGACTCATCGGAGATCTTACCGTCCATCGGATCGGCCTCCTGAGAGCCGACGAAGTGGTACTCCTCTTCCTCGTCCTCCTCAAGATCCTTAACAATAAAGCGGCAGCCGGGAGAAACCTCGTCTGCAGCGTAGCTGTCGCCGGTTACAACGACTGCGTGCTTGATGATCTCCTCAAGCTCGGCAATGCGGGAATACAGCTTGCCCTGCTCGTTCTTGGCTTCATCATACTCGGCGTTCTCGGACAGGTCGCCGAAAGAGCGTGCTTCCTTCAGCTGCTCTGCAACCTCATCCGCACGGGTAGTTTTCAGATATTCCAGTTCGTCCTTATATGCGTCCAGACTTTCCTGTGTCAGTTTAATTTCTTTTGCCATGTTTGCAAACCCTTCTTACTCAGTGTCATCGGCTTTCGAGCCGTACAGTACACTATATTATAAATTAAGCACCAATGCCATGTCAAGCGATTCGACCATTTTCTGTCCGATTTTCTGCCGGAGTGCTCGATTATCCCACAGTTTCCATCGCTTTTTGAAGCTGCGGATCGGTTTCCGGCGTCAGGAAGAAAAAGTTCTGTGTCTGCTCATCGGTCAGCTTCACCTCAATGTCCGGCACAATGCCGACATCTGCAAGGCTTTTGCCCTTGGGCGTAAAGTATTCCTCGACAGACAGATTGACCGCCGAGCCGTCGCTCAGCTGGTAGGTGCGCTGAGCGCGTCCCTTGCCGGTGGTGTGCGTGCCGACGAGCGTTGCGCGGTCGTACTCCTGCAGCGCCGCCGCGAAAAATTCTGCTGCCGAAATGCTCTGGTCGTCAATGAGCACCGCGATTGGCAGGTCAATACGGTCTGCATCCGAGGTGTAAACGGTCTCCGAGCCGTTTTTCATGCGCAGCGTCATAATGGTGCCCTCGCCGAGCAGCGGATCGAGTGCCGCGCTCATCTCCTTGACACGACCGCCGCCGTTGTGGCGCACGTCAATGACAAGCGACTGTGCGCCGCTGTCGGTCAGCGACTGCAGCGCCGTCTTGAACTGATCGGCGCAGCCGTCATGGAAATTCTCGATGCGGATGTAGCCGATTTTATCATTCAGCATTTTTCCCCATGCCATCTTCTGCGTGACAACGGCACGCTGCATGGTCAGCTCCTTGGCGGAGCCGTCTGCCTTCTTGACCGTGACGGTCACATCGGTTCCCTCTTTGCCGGAAATCGCGCTGATAACCGCACTCGAACCGTCCTTTTCGGTCGTCAGATCTCCCGTACCGAGAATGTAATCGCCCTTTTCGATGCCGGCCTTCGCCGCAGGCGAATCATCGTACACGAGCGTAACGCGAATACTCGTCTCGGTGCTCGTCACCGAAACGCCGATGCCGCAGCCCTTGCCCTCACCGCTCATGCGGTAGGCTTCGTAGTTTTCCGCCGGAATATATGACGACCACTTGTCTCCCAGACCGGTAATGTAGCCTGCCGCAGCATAATCCGCAACATTGTCCGCGTCCAGTTCACCAACGTACTTGTCCGATACCAGCCGGTCGATCTCACGCAGCTTTTTCCCGACCTCGTTGGTGTTCCAGCCGGTGGAAATCAGGCAGATGACTGCCGTTATCGCGCCTGCCGCGGCACACATGGTCAGCGCTATCCGCAGAGAGACCTGTCTCTCCCGCAGTTTTTTCATGGTTTGTCCTCCTCCACGAGAAAAGGGAGAGCGTTACACTCTCCCCTTTTATGTAATTGCGTTAGTTGAAGTAACTCATCGGGTTCTGCGTCGAACCGTTTACATACACCTCAAAGTGCAGATGCGGACCGGTCGAGTTGCCGGTAGAGCCTACCAGACCGATGGTCTGACCGGCGGAAACCGTCTGGCCAACCGAAACATGGATGGCAGACTGATGGCCGTAAGCCGTCATGACGCCGCCGCCGTGATTGATGACCGTATAGTTGCCGTAGCCGGAAACCCAGCCTGCGGTAGTAACCGTGCCGGATGCGGCTGCTACGATCGGTGTGCCGGTCGGTGCCGGAATATCCTCGCCCTTGTGGAACTTGCGGGTACCGAAGATTGGATGTACACGCCAGCCATAGGCACTCGAATTATTGGTGTAACCCGGAAGCGGCCAGGTGAACGTGCCGCTGTAACGGGTCGCGCCGCTGCTGGTCGTGGTGGTCGTGCTCGAGGACGAACTGCCGCCCTTCTTCTTAGCAGCCGCTGCTGCTGCCGCAGCAGCTTCCTTGCGGGACTGCTCTGCGATCTGGTCACTTACGGTGTCCATCTCGCTGGTGATGCGCTCGTACTCGGCCTTCTGCTCCTTCTGGTACGCCTGCAGGCTCTGCTGCAGTGCCTTCTGCTGCTCCTCGCTGGATTTCAGCTCCTCAGCCTTGTACTTCAGGTTTTCCTGATACTGTACCTGCTCGTCCTGGGTGGCCTGCAGGTCATCGCGCTTCTGCTGAATATTCTCCTTGGCAGCGGTGTACTCCGCTACGATCTTCTTATTATCGTCCATAATCGCGGAAACGATCTCCAGACGGCTGAGCAGATCAGAGAAGTTGGACGCGTTCAGCAGAACCTCCAGATAGCTGGTCTCGCCCTGCTCATACGTCGTGCGGACAGTCTCAGAAAAACGCTCCTTCTTGCTGTCCAGCGCCTTGATCGCAGCATCCAGCTCGGTCGTCTTGACGTCGATCTGGTCCTGCAGGCGGTCGATATACGCGGTTACCGTCGTAATTTCTTCCTTGGTGAGCTTGATCTCTTTTTGCAGGGCGGCACGGGTCTTTGCAACCTCATCCACCTTGCCTGCCAGACTATCCAGCTCCGCCTTGACCGATGTCTTCTGATCCTCCAGATCGGACAGCTTGCTTTTCAGTTCCTTACTGCTCACCGCACCGGCATAAACCAGACCGGAGGCAATCATCGAGAACACCATCGCTGCGACCAGGATGCCCGCAATAATGCAGGAAATCAGGCGCACGGTTTTCTTTTTCATCATATTGAAACATTCGCTCCTTTATGCAGTCGTTATACATCCATAAACTTGCGGATACTCGTTACCGAGCCGCCGATTCCGAACAGTGCGGCTGCACCTGCGTACACGCCCAGCACCCACCAGCGCAGCACATCGAACGAGAGCAGATGGAACGAGGACAGAGAAACCGTACCTGCCACGTTATACAGCTCGGTGTACAGACCCCATTCCGCGAGGAATGCCAGTCCGCCGGCAACCAGACCGAGCACCATGCCTTCGATGACAAACGGCCAGCGGATAAACCAGTTGGTCGCGCCGACCATCTTCTGGATGGAGATCTCCTCACGGCGGGCAAACATAGCCAGCTTTACCGTGTTGGAGATAATGAAGATCGAGATAACGGCCAGACCGACGATCATCGCCGCCGCGATCATGTTGAACACGCGCTGAATCTGAATCAGCTTGCGGATAACATCCTCATCCGCGCGTACGCTTGCAACCCCGTCAACCGCTTCGATTTCTTTGATCGTTGCGTCCGCCTGCGTAGAATCATTCAGGGTAAACACATAGCTGTTGCGCAGCGGATTGTTGTCCGCGTTGTAATCCTCGAGGATGTCTGCGTCGTCGCCCAGCTCCTTGCGGTACTGCTCCAGCGCGACATCGCGGTCCTCGAAGGCGATCGACGCAATGTTGTCGATCTTCTCGAACTGCGTCTGCAGCGTTTTCGCCTCACGCGTGGTGAGCGAATCGTCAATCCAGACTACAATCTGGTTGGACTGCTGCAGTCTCGTAATGTTATTCGTAATGTTGTAGGCCACCAGCGTAACCGTGCCCGTCAGCAGCAGGCTTACGACCATGATCACCACGGCCGCCACGGACATGAAGCCGTGCTTAAAAATGTTGCGCAGGCCTTCCTTCCAATAGTAAGCGATTGATCTCATATCTGATAATACCCACCTGTCTGATCACTGATGACTTCACCGTTGTCGATCACAACAACGCGCTTTTCAAATTCGTCTACCAGACCCTTTTCGTGCGTTACGATCAGCACGGTCGTGCCAAGCTCGTTGATCTTTTCAAACAGGGTCATCAGCTCCAGCGAACGCGCAGGATCAAGGTTGCCGGTCGGCTCGTCCGCGATGATAAGGCGCGGGTTGTTGACCAGCGCACGCGCGATTGCGACACGCTGCTGCTCACCGCCGGAAAGATTCATCGGCTTCTCGTGCGCCTTGTCGGCCAGGCCGACCAGATCGAGCACATACGGCACGCGCTGCTTGATGGCCTTGCCCTTGGCACCGATGGCGCGCATGGCAAATGCGACGTTCTCGTAAACGGTTTTGGTGTTGATCAGGCGGAAATCCTGATAGACAACGCCCAATGTACGGCGCAGATACGGAATCTGCCGCTTTTTCATTCTGCCGATATCGTAGTTGTTGACGATAACGCGGCCTTCGCTCGGCCGAACCTCACCGGTCAGCAGCTTGATGATCGTGGTTTTACCCGAGCCGGACGCGCCGACCAGAAAGACAAATTCTCCCTCGTCTACACGCAGACTCGCCTTGTTCACCGCCCGGGTCCCGTTTTCGTAAACCACGGTGGCTTCACTCATTCGTATCACAGGCAATCCTCCTCGGTGCCAACGCAGAAGGCGTGCGAATGCCCCGGATTGGGCATTTTCGCCTTCTAGCAAACAAAAAAGACAAAGGTGTAAACATATACACCTTTGTCTATTATAACAGATATCATGTTTATGTGCAAGCCGACAAACTGTGGCATTATTGCACAATTTACGCTTTTTCTGTGTAGATTTTATGAACAGACAGCGATTATCTGGTACCTTCTTCGCGGCTTGCAAGGTATTTTCGAACCATGAGCGCTACCTTAAATACGATCGCGTGATCGAACTCACGCAGATCCAGACCGGTCAGCTTTTTGATCTTCTCAAGGCGGTACACCAGCGTATTGCGGTGTACGAACAGCTTGCGCGACGTCTCGGACACGTTCAGGTTGTTCTCGAAGAACTTCTGAATCGTGAACAGCGTCTCCTGATCGAGCGAGTCGATCGAGCCCTTGCGGAATACTTCGGACAGGAACATCTCACACAGCGTGATCGGCAGCTGATAGATCAGACGGCCAATGCCCAGATTCTCGAAGCTGATGATGTTCTTCTCGGTGTCGAATACCGCACCGACCTCGATTGCGGTCGTAGCCTCCTTGAAGGACTTTGCGATATCCTTCATCTGAGAGGATACCGAGCCGATGCCGATCAGGCACTTGACCGACAGCTCGCTGAGCAGCGTCTCCTCGATAGAGCCTGCCAGCTTGACCAGATCCTTGATCTCACTGCCTGCCTTGACCTCCTTGACAACAACGATGTCCGTCTCGGAGATATGCAGCACGAAATCCTTCTGCTTGTCCGGGAACATGCCGTTTACCACGTCGATCGCGGCAACATCAGCCGGCGCCTGCTGGCGCACGAGGAATACCACGCGCGGCACATCGTTGCCGAAGTGCAGCTCGCGGGACTTGATATAAATATCGCCCGGCAGGATATTATCCAGAATGATATTCTTTACGAAGGTAGCCTTGTCGTGCTTTTCGTCATACAGCGTCTTGATATTGTTGATCGAAACCGCAACCAGCGAACAGATACTGCGCGCCAGTTCGTCCTCGCCCTGTACGAATACAGCGTATTCCAGACGCGACGCACGGTCGCCCGTTGTATGATAAGTATAACCGCCGAAACGAACGATCTCGCCGGCGAAGCCCAGCTCAGTGATTGCTTCCTCCCGCATTTCACCGATACGAGGCAGATCGGTACATGCTACGACCGCACCGCTTGCGTCAACAATGCCGATCGTACGATCCACCGTATCCTTCATCTGCAAAACAATCGACTGGAACAATCTCGAAGCCATTTCCATCACCTTTCCCGTCTTTTTCACGCGCCCCGGCGCTTTACTCCGCATCCGTTCGCCGAAACGCTTACTCTTTATGGTGTTCTCACCGCTAATGGTGATTCTGCCTATGACATTCTTCACAAGAACGCCAAAAGTTCCCTATACATTTTAAGTCATTATATCACATGTCCGCGCATTTTTGTACAAAAAACTCAAAAAAATTTGTAGATTTTTTAAGTTTTTCAAGTTTGCGAGGTAAGTTTTTCCAATTCCTCCTGTGTCAGTTCCCGAAATTCGCCGGGCGCGAGTATTTTATCCAGCCAGAGACCACCCAGCCGCAGGCGTTTGAGCGCCGTTACCGTACCGCCGACTGCCGCGATCATGCGCTTGACCTGATGGTATTTGCCCTCTTTAAGCGTCACATGCACGCGCAGCTCCGGCTCGGTCTCGAGGATTTCCAGCTTCGCCGACTTGCATTCCGTGCCGTCCCGCAGGGTCATGCCCTGTTCAAAACGCAAGACTGCATCCGCTGCCAGTGCGCCGTCCACGACCGCCTCGTACTCCTTTTCGACATGGCGGTTCGGACTCATCAGCGCATGGCTGAGCGCGCCGTCGTCCGTGATGAGCAGCAGTCCCTCGGTGTCCTTGTCCAGCCTTCCCACCGCAAACAGGCCGCGTCGCAGCTCGGCCGGAAACAGCTCAAGCACGGTATCGTGACGCTCATCGCGGCTTGCCGTGATAACACCCATCGGCTTGTTGAGCATATAGTACCGCTGTGCGCGGTAGCGCTGCACGGTGCCATCCACCGCCGTCTGCGACCGGTCGGGATCGACCTTAAACGCCGGATCCTTCTGCACGGTGCCGTCCACCGAGACGCGTCCCGCACGAATGAGTGCCTGCACTTCCTTGCGGCTGCCGCAGTTCAGGTGGGACAGCAATTTGTCCAATCGCATCTGTGGCATTTTGTCCCCTCCGCCAATACATTTCTTTTATAAGGATAACACTTTTTCGCAAATTGCACAATAGCTAAATGCAAAAAAAGTGCAATCCCCCGAAAGTTACCAATAGATACCATAAACCTATGATAACTTTTTCGTTGAATTGCACAGTTATGCAATTTCCGAAAGTCATTGTCAACCACTGTCAGGTCTGCGGCATATCCAGCAGGCCATGCACAAATCCATCCGTCTGCGCGGATGTGATATCCGCTGCGATCAGGCGGTTGCTGCGCACCAAAAGGTTGGCGGTCACGCCCTGCTCTCCGGTAGGATAGGCGGTCAGCGCGTAGGTATACAGCGTGGCGCGTTTGCCTGATACGGCGTAAGATCCAGTCCCTGCGCCTGCTGAATAGCGTTGTACTGCTCATATACCTCGTCGAGGTGTCGGGTATCTGCACCTCCTGTGTGCCGACCGGTTCGTTCTCCACCGACCATCCGCAGGCGGTCAGCAGAGCTACCCGGTCCTCGTTCGTTTTCAGCTTTGCACTGAGCGCTGCACCTTCAGCGCTGACCGCGGTATCCGCCTCTGCCGTTTTCGGCAGCAGTGCTGCCGCGCCGACCAGCACCAGCCCGACCGCCAGCACGCCCACTACGATTTTCCTCACCGATACCTTTGCCGCAAAAACGATCATGGCATTGTCCCTCCTGCTTTTACTTTATCCTATGTGTACAGAAGGCAAAAAGAACGCCTCCGAGTATTTCTCGGAAGCGCAGCTTGTATCAGTCCAGATTTTTCTTCTTCAGCATCCACCATGCAAAGAAGCAGCCGACCACTGTAATAGCCAGCGGCATCCACCAGACCCAGTCGCCCGGTATCCGTCCTTCACCGATATTCATACCGAAGAAGCCGAACACAATATTCGGAATCGTCATGATGATGGTCAGGATGGTCAAAACCTTCATGATAATATTCAGATTGTTGGAAACGACAGAAGCATAAGCATCCATCGTGCCCGCCATAATGTTGGAATAGATATTCGCCATCTCAATGGCCTGACGGACCTCGATCAGCGCGTCCTCCAGAATGTCGCGGTCGTCCTCATACAGCTTGAGCACGCGGCCGCGCAGCACCTTTTCCATCGTAACCTCGTTGCCCTTGAGGGACGAGGAGAAGTAAACCAGCGATTTACTCAGGCCGAGCAGCTGGATGAGCTCCTCATTTTTGAGGGAGTCGTACAGACGCTTCTCGATGCGGGTAAAGTCGCGCTCGATCATACGCAGGTTTTTCAGGAACCGGCCCGCGATGCGGAGCAGAATCTGGAACACAAAGCGCGTCTTGAGTGAGGTATGCACGCCCTTTACCGCGCCTTCCGCGATGGAGCGCAAGATGATGCTGTCCTCCAGACAAACCGTGATGACCGCATTCTGCGCTACAACAATACCCATAGGAATGGTGGTGAACATCTGTCCGCCGTCCTCGACCGAGCTTTTCTCCACCATCGGGATATCGACGATCATGAGAAGCTGCTCGTCCTCGGTATCGACACGCGAGCTTTCCTCTGGGTCGAGCGCCGCGCGAACAAACTCTTCCTCAACCTGAGCCGCCTGCGCGATCTGCTCCAGCTCGTCCGAGCTAGGATGCACCATGTTGACCCAGCAGCCCTCGGTGAATTCGCTCACTTCTGTGATGCGGCCGTCCACCGTTTTGAAAAATTCAACCATATTATACCGCCTTTCAGCAGCGGCACTCCTCGAAAATGCCACCGCGAGTAATATTCATCTGTCTACTTCCAGGGTCCGTACTCACGGTGATCACTCTCCTTTAATATGGATTTCATTTAAGACAATACCGCATAATTGAACAAGAGCGATTTGCGAATAAATTTTGCGTACTGATGAGGCGCGGTTTCGCAGCAATACTTGCCGTATTGCAAGAAATCGCAACAAAATCAGAATACAAAATTTCCGCAAAGCGCCGCTGCTTTAATTGTGCGGTGTTGCCTTAAAATTAACCTTCCCATACCTGACAAAACAGCCCTGTTACGGGCTGTTTTGAATAGCTATCAGTTAGATTATCGGTTGTCCTTATCGAAGATGCGCATCAGAACATCAAATGCAGCATCGTCAGAGCCAACATCGGACGACGGCTTGGAAGCGGATGCGCGAGCCGGCTTCTTGTCAGCCGCTGCGGTAGCAGCCTCGGTGAACAGGCCGGTGGAGCCGGAATCCTTGTCCTTATTGCCGTCCATGCTCATCTTTGCGGAGTTCGGAACATTGTCGAAACCGGTTGCGATTACAACAACGCGGATCTCGTCGTCCATGTTCTCGTCGATGAATGCACCGAAGATGATGTGTGCATCCGGATGAGCCGCCTGCTGAACCATGGTAGCTGCGGTCTCAACTTCATCCAGGCCGATATCGTCAGAGCCGATAACGGAAACGATAACGCCGTGAGCCATGTCGATGGAAGTCTCGAGCAGCGGGCTGGAAATTGCCTCGCGTGCAGCCTCTGCAGCCTTGTCCTTGCCTGCAGCGGAGCCGGTGCCGATGTGAGCGAAGCCTGCGTCCTTCATGACGGAGGTAACGTCCGCAAAGTCCAGGTTGATGAAGCCCGGAACGGTGATCAGCTCGGAAATGTTCTTAACTGCCTGACGCAGAACGCCGTCAGCGATCTCGAATGCGTTCTTGAAGGTGATCTTCTGCTCGGATACATACTTCAGACGCTCGTTCGGGATGATAACGAGGGAGTCTACGTTCTTGTTCAGCTCTTCGATGCCGCTCAGCGCCTGCTCGAGACGCTTCTTGCCCTCGAATGCGAACGGACGGGTAACAACGCCGACCGTCAGGATGCCCAGCTCACGAGCGATCTGTGCAACAACCGGAGCTGCACCGGTGCCGGTGCCGCCGCCCATGCCAGCGGTGATAAATACCATATTGGTGTTAGCGAGAGCCGCTGCGATCTGATCCTTGCTCTCCTCAGCAGCCTTGCGGCCGATCTCCGGATTTGCGCCTGCGCCCTGACCCTTGGTCAGCTTCTCGCCGATCTGGATCTTCGTGGTGGCCTGCGAATAATTCAGAGCCTGCATATCCGTGTTGATGGAAACGAACTCAACACCCTGTACACCGTTCTCGACCATGCGGTTTACAGCGTTGCCGCCGCCGCCGCCGACACCGATGACCTTAATGTTTACTACGTTATCCAAGCCCTGTTCAAACTCAAAACCCATTGTCGTTGTCCTCCGTTTTATGATAAAGAATCGTTCTTTGATTATCAATTACCGCGTTTGAGGGCACTTCGCCCCTATTGTTTTAATTTTACCTCGATTTATTCTATTTTGCAACAGGAATTAGCGAATTCCTCAAAAAAACTTAATCTTTTCCGTGTCTTTCCCGCAAACCGGCGGGCGATACGGAAAAAGGCTGTATTTTTTCGCGTTTTCCCTTGTGTTTTCGGTTATTTTCGCCAGTATAGGCAGAAAAAGCTCAGCCTTCGCCATCGTAGCTGTCGTCGTAATACGATTCGTCGTACGAATCGTCATAACTGCTGTCATCGTAGGAATCGTCATAGGACGAATCGTCCGAGTAATCCGAATCATCGGAATCATCCGAGTTATCCGAACTATCCGAGCTGTCGCTGCTCGAATCGGTCGAGTCATCGCCGTTCGTATTGTCGGTCGTGCCGACTTCGCCGTCCGGATTGGTGTACGCCGGCGAGGTCACCGGATTGTCACCTGCCTGGTCGGTACCGGAGCGCGCTACATCCTCCGCCGTCTCCGGCACAAAGTGCAGACGGTTCTGCGCATCCCAGTACAGCCGCCCGATATCCGATGCCGAAAGGCGATCGCTGATAACGGTCTGTGCAAACCGAAGACGGTACGTCAGATCATCCAGTGAGCCTGCGCGGATGTCGAACCGCTTGTCATAGCCGATGCGCACATCGGTCAGGTCGTTCAGATTGAGGAAGCTCATCTTTTCGAGCAGCCCGGCGGCATCCATGTTCTCCAGCACGTTCAGCATAGCGTCAACGTGTGCATCCGTGCCGGTAGCAAGGAAATCCCCAATCTGCGCATTCAGCGTAACGCCGAGCACGGTCGGCAGACCGCCGTCCGCGGCGTTGTTCTCGAGCACCTTGCCGCCCGCACTGATATAAGTGAACGTGTTATCCTCATTCCTCACGGCAGCCGCCGCTGTGCATTCGGTGACAGTCAGCACCAGTCCATCCGGCAGCTTGCGGCGCAGCTGTGCGCTTTCCAGATACGGGAAGCTGTGCATCAGGTCGGACAATACGCGGTTTTTGTTCCACAGATAGAGATTATCGCCCTTTTGAATATCCATACCGGCGATCAGCTCCTCCGAGCCGTACTGCTTGGCGCCTTCCACCGAAATGGTCTTAACCTTGAAGAACACGGTCATCGCCACCACGGCAGCCGCCAGAACAATACCGGTCAGCAGCACGCGTCCCAGCACACGAAAGATTTTCCTGCCGCGACGCTGCTGCTCCATCCGGTCGGGCGTGTGCTTTTTTCGCCTTCTGCGTCTCATCACAGCATCCCTTCTTTGTTACTTCTTGCCATGGTTTTCGATTGCCCAGAGGATCTCCTGATAGATCTTCTCGCTTGCATCGTGCGCTGCCAGCTTTGTCGCGTCGTGCCCCATCCGGTGCAGACGGTCGCGGTCGCTCAGCAGATCCTGAATCTCGTCGTACAGCACCTGCGGATTGGCGTTCTTCTCGAGCAGAACACGGCAGCCGCCCTCCTTTTCGAGCGCGCGCGCGTTCTTCTCCTGGTGGTTCTCCGCCACATACGGAGACGGCACCAGCAGTGCCGGACGGCCGAGCATGCACAGCTCACCGAGAGTGGCCGCACCTGCGCGGCACACGATCAGGTCAGCCGCCGCCATGCGGTCGGCCATGTCGTAGATGTACTCGGTCACTTCGATGTTCGGGTGCGCGTCAAAGTCGGCGCCCTGCTCCTTCGCCATTCTGGGCAGCCACTCACAGGCCGCCGCACCGGTTGCGTGAACATGGTGATAGGGCACGCCGTTTTTACATTCGAGCGCCAGCTCACCGGCCATGTGCTCGTTCATGTACTTTGCACCCATCGAGCCCCAGAAGGATACGACCAGCTGGTCATCATCGGTCAGGCCGAACTTCTCGCGTGCCTTTACGCGGTCCGCAGCCAGAATCTCACCGCGCACCGGCGCACCGGTCAGAATGATCTTATCTCCGCCGCCGAGCAGCTCCTTTGCCTGTTCAAAGCAAACGAGTACGCGGTCCGCGTCCTTTGCAAGCATCTGCGTTACCTTGCCGGGCAGCGCGTTGACCTCGAGCAGCACGGTCGGAATGCCGAGTTGCTGTGCCGCGCGTACCACCGCGAACGACGCATAGCCGCCGCAGCCGATCACGCAGTCCGGCTTGGCCTGCTTCAGCAGCTTTTTCGCCTTGCTGACCGCCGAGACAGCCAGCTTTGCCGCCTTCAGATTGTGCAGAATGCCCTTCGGGCTCATCGAGCGCGACATGCCGATGATCTCGATGGTGTCCAGCGGGTATCCCTCACGCGGGACCAGCTTATTTTCAATGCCGCGTGCCGAACCGGCAAAACGCACCGTCGTCTGCGGCTGCTTTTTTTCAAAATAGCGTGCAATGGCAAGCCCCGGTGTAACGTGACCGCCCGTGCCGCCTCCCGTAATGTACAGTTTCAAAACTGAGTTCCCCTCTCCTGTTTGTTACTTTTCAAATGCAAGGTAGGATCACATGGTCCGGCAAAGTCTGTTTACCGGATCATGTGGTACTGCCTGACAGCAATATCACAGTCATCGAGGCTGTTTGTATGCTGCAAACAGCCTCGATTTGCATAAGGCAACACCGCACAATTAAAGCAGCGGCTTCTTGCGCAGGCTCCGGTCGCGCTGCCGCGGCGCTTTGCGAAAATTATGCGGTATTGCCATAACTTAATCCTGATTTCTTCCGTCAATCCGCATATACCGCGATATATTGAGCAGGATGCCCATCTCGCCGAGCTGCAGCAGCAACGCTGTGCCGCCATAGCTGAAAAACGGCAGAGCCGCGCCGGTTACCGGCATGATGCCGGTGACAACGAACAGGTTCATCAGCGTCTGGATAGCCAGCTTGGCGGTGATACCGGTCGCCAGAAGACTGCCGAATTTATCCGGTGCATAGCGCGCCACACGGAATCCGCGGTAAATAAGGTACGCGAACAGCAGAATAACCAGCAGAGCGCCGATCAGACCCATCTCCTCGCACCAGGTGGCAAAGATGAAGTCGTTATGCGGCTCCGGCAGGTACAGCTGCTTCTGCAGGCCGTTGCCGAGTCCGCGTCCGAGCAGGCCGCCCGAGCCGATGGCAATCTGGCTCATCGAGCCTTGCAGACCTTTGTTCGCCATATCCGAAAACGGATTGAGCCAGACTTCAAAACGGTCTCGTACATGCTTAAACGCAACATAGAATGCCGCAACTACGCCTGCACCCAGTCCCAAAATCGGCGCAAAGTACCACAGGCGCATACCGCCTGCCAGCAGGATGATAATGCCGATGCCGCAGATGATGATCATCGCCGAGGTATGTGGCTCCAGGTACAGCAGACCGATGTACAGCGCCAGCAGCAGACCGTACGGCTGCACCATGGTCTTGACGCTGCGCACGCTCTTCGGGTCACGCGCTACCCAGTAGGAAAAGCAGATGATGACGGTCAGCTTTGCGATCTCAGACGGCTGAAAGCCGAACAGCCAGCGTTGTGCATTATTAACCGTTGTACCGATGCCCGGTATCACAACCAGAATCAGCAGCGCGACCGATATCCACATGATGATGTTGTGAATGCCCGCGTACATGCGGTACGGAATCTTGGAAAGAACGATCATCGCCGCAAGACCGATCGCGGCGAAAATGCCCTGACGCATGATAAAGTATGTCGCGCTGCCCTTGTAGAACATCGCGTTGGTATAGCTTGCCGAGAACAGCGCAATCAGACCGGTGATCAGCAGCAGCAGCACCGAGAAGAATACACCGGTATCCCAGATGTGCGCCTTCATGCTGCGCATGCGTCTGCGCTTCGGCTTTGCGGTGCCGGTATGGTAACGCTCCTTCGGCACCGGCTCCCGCGAAGGACGCGCCGGTTTGCCGCTCGGCGCATTCCGCGGCATGGGACGGCGCGATGCCGGCCGGTACTGCGGATTCGTCTTTCCAGTTGTCGAAGCCATAGGGTTACCTCCGAATTACGAATTAAAACAGCGATGCGAGCGCCACATGGTAGGCCAGCAGGCACAGCACAACCGTGATGCCGGTGAATACCAGCACGATTTTCTTCTCGCACCAGCCGCACATTTCAAAGTGGTGGTGGATCGGCGCCATCTTGAACAGGCGCTTGCCGTGGGTCGCCTTGAAGTAGGTGACCTGCAGGATAACGGACAGCGTTTCGATGATGTAGATCAGGCCGACCAGCAGCAGGATGAGCGGCATTTCACACGCAAATGCCAGACCGGCAACCGCACCGCCGAGGAACAGCGAGCCGGTATCGCCCATGAACACCTTGGCCGGGTTGAAGTTATAGCGCAGGAAGCCCAGCAGCGCACCCGCGAGTGCCGCCGAGAAGATCACAACGCCCATGTCTCCGCGACGGAAGCCGACGAACACGAAGAAGATGGCAACCGGAAGCGTAACGCTTGCCGCCAGACCGTCGATGCCGTCGGTCAGATTGACGGCGTTGTCCGCGCCGACGATAACGAAGGCCGCGAACACGATGTACAGCGGCCACGGCCAGCTGAACGAAATGCCCGTGAACGGAATCCACAGCTGCGGCAGACCGCTCGACCCCAGGAACAGCACGAGCACAAACACGCCGGCAACCAGAATCTGGAGCACCAGCTTCTGCTTCGGGGTCAGACCCGCATTTTCCTTTTTCTTGATCTTAGCATAGTCATCGACCAGACCGACCGCACCGTAGGCCACGGCAAGGCCGAGCACCGCCAGCGACGAGACCGAAATCTCACCCATCACGATATTACCGATAATGACTGCCGCCGCGATACCGATAATAAACATAAAGCCGCCCATTGTCGGGATATTCTGTTTGTTCATGTGCCATTTCGGTCCGATTTCGAGAATCTTCTGACCGAATTTCATTTTTCGCAGATAATTGATGACCGCCGGACCGATAGCCAGCGTAATCACCAGTGCGATTGCGAAAACAAGCACAGCCTGTTTCATGCTTCAACTTCCTCCCCTAAAAACATTGCAAGTGCGCGTTCCATGCGCATGCCGCGGCTGCCCTTGAATAGCAGCGCGTCTCCTTTTTTCGCGTCCTCGCGCAGTGCCGCGACAAGCGCGGTCTGGTCGTCGAACGCATACGCATGCTCCATGCCCTTCTCCCTGGCACCGGCTACCATGGCCGCTGCATCCGGACCGTAGGCGTACAGGGCGTCCGCGTACTGCGCCGCCGCACGACCGGCACGGCGATGACCTTCCTCGGCGTAATCGCCAAGCTCAAGCATCGAGCCGAGAACCGCAAACCGGCGGCCGTCCCCGGCCATGCCGCCGAGCACGGACAGCGTAGCCTCCATCGCATCCGGACTTGCATTGTAGCAGTCCGCATAGATTTGGTAGCCATCCTGCTCATAGATGTTCTGGCGCATGCCGCTCGCCTGATAGCTGACAAGTCCCTGCGCGATCAGCTCGGGTGTTTCACCGAGCAGCAGACCGACGGCTGCCGCCGCCAGTGCATTGAGCACGTTATGCTTGCCCGGAATACTCAGCTTCGCGGTGAATTTCTCTCCGACCGGCAGGTGCGCCGCGGCAAGACCGTTATTTACTATATCAAATGTACCGTCGCTGTGCAAGTCCGCAGTAAGGTCGCAGGCGGAATTTTCGATGCCATAAGTTACCACCTTGCAGCCGAGGCTCTCGCGTTTGTCCCACAGAAGCGGCTCATCGCCGCAGAGAACAGCCGCGCCGCCCTCCTGCAGACCCTCGAGAATCTCCAGTTTGGCCTTGCAGATGCCCTCACGCGAGCCAAGAAACTCGATATGCGAGGTGCCGATGTTGGTGATAACCGCCAGATTCGGCTTGGCAGCCGCCGTCATGCGGGAAAGCTCACCGAAATGGTTCATGCCCATCTCTGCTACCAGCACTTCGGTATCCCGGGTCATACGCATGAGCGTCAGCGGCAGACCGATCTCATTATTCAGGTTGCCTTCTGTCTTTTGTGCGCGGAAACCCTGCGAGAGAACGGCATACAGTAGCTCCTTGGTGGTGGTCTTGCCGACCGAGCCGGTCACGCCGACGACTTTGCCGCCGCACATCGTGCGGTAGCCGCCCGCGAGGTCGAGCAGCGCCTGCGAGGTGTTCTCAACGTACAGCGCCGGCACCGGATATTCCTCGTTTTCTCGATGGCTCATCACGGCGGCCGCGCCGTTCTCGATCGCCTTGCCGATGAAATCGTGCGCGTCAAACCGCTCGCCCTTGATCGGCAGGAACAGCGCCTCCGGCGGGATCTGCCGCGAATCGGTCGTGACTGCCGTCAGAGCCGCCTCGCCTCTCGCTTCGCCGTGTGTCCATGCCGCCACCTGCGCTAATGTAAATCGTTCCATGCCGTTTCCCCCAGTTTTCTTCCCATTTTACTTCTTTGTCCATTCAGGCGTATGGGCGCACAGTGTGCGCCCGTCTGCCGTTTCTTACTTCTTGAAATAATCCGCTACGATCTCGCGTTCATCCATGTGGTGCTTCACATGGTTTACTTCCTGATAGGTCTCATGTCCCTTGCCCATCAGCACGATGATATCGTCCTTCTGTGCGTGTGCAAGTGCCCAGTGGATCGCCTCCGGACGGTCCACGATGACCTGCATCGGCGTATCCGAATCCTTCATGCCTTCGAGAATGTCGTCGATGATGGCCTTCGGCTCCTCGGTGCGCGGATTATCGCTCGTTACAACGCAGAAGTCCGCGAGATCCGCCGCAATTTTACCCATCTTCGGGCGCTTGGTGCGGTCGCGGTCGCCGCCGCAGCCGAACAGAGCAACGACACGGCCCTTTGCAAAGCCGCGAACGGCCTTGAGCACGTTCTCCACGCCGTCCGGCGAGTGTGCGTAGTCGATGAGCACGGTGTAATCCGTATCGGTCGGCACGACCTCAACACGGCCCTTGACGCCGGTTGCAGTTGCCATGGACTTCGCCGCATCCGCAAGCGGCATGCCGAGCTGCAGCACGATACCGAGCGCAGTCAGTGCATTCTCGACCGAGAAATGACCCGGAATCGGCAGCTTGACATCTGCCTTTTCACCCTGATACTGTGCGGTAAACTCCACGCCGTCCGCGTGCAGCTGCAGGTCTGTGGCTTCGAGATCGGCCTCCGGCTTGCCGCAGGAGAAGGTCATGCACGGGCACTTTGCGTCCGCGAGCATCTTCTCCGCCGCAGCGTCATCCAGATTGATAACACCCTTCTTACTGATGGAGAACAGCAGCGCCTTTGCCTTGCGGTACTCCTCCATGGTCTTATGGAAATCGAGGTGATCCTGCGTCAGATTGGTGAACGCGCCAACCGCAAACGGAATGCCGTGCACGCGGTCAAGCACCAGAGAGTGCGAGGAAACCTCCATGATCACATGCGTGCAGCCTGCGTCTCTCATGCGGGCAAACAGTGCGTGCAGCTCGTAGGATTCCGGCGTGGTGCGCTCGGTTTCGATCACTTCATCACCGATGAGGTTCTGGTTGGTGCCGATCAGACCCACCTTGTGGCCTGCGTCCTCAAGCATGTGCTTGACGAGGTAGGTCGTGGTGGTCTTGCCGTTGGTGCCGGTCACGCCGAGCATGACCATGCTCTCTGCCGGATGACCGAAGCGGTTTGCCGCAATCTCAGCCAGCGCGATACGAGAATTCTCCACAACGACTGCGGGGACGCCCTCCGGCGCCTCCTCGCAGACAACGGCTGCCGCGCCCTGCTCCATCGCCTTGGCGATGTACTTGTGGCCGTCGGTCGCGTAGCCGCGGATGGCTACAAACAGGTCGCCCGGCTGTACCGCGCGGGAGTCGTAACGCACTTCCTTGATCTCGATATCCTGTGCGGCAGTGCTGTTTTTCACTGCTACATCCTTCAAAAGTTCCTGTAATTTCATAATTTCCTCCTATCGGTCGTTGACCGTCGTTGTATCGGAAAATTCTACCGTGACAACCGCACCGAGGCTTACCTTGGTACCGGCCTCCGGACTCTGCTTGGTCGCGGTAGTATCGCCTGTGATCTGCGCGGACGAAACACCCTTCTGCTTGAGGTACAGACCGTACTCCTCCAGCGTATCGCGGCACTCATCCGGCGACATGCCGGACAGATTGGGCACTTCAACGGCCTCAGTCGGCTTTTCCTCGCCCATGTAGACGATAACCTTGCCGCTGGCCGCAATGCGCATGCCTGCATTCGGCACCTGATCGGTGACGGTATCGCCGTCGCCCTTGATGATGCAGTCAAAGCCTGCGTCGGACAGCGTGGAAATCGCATCATCGCGCGTCTTGCCGGATACACTCGGCACGGTCAGCTCGCGGCGGTCGCTCTCGCTGTCGTCATAGACCGGCGTAATGCCGATATACGGCAGCACATCCTCCATGATGCGGCCGACAACCGGAGCGGCAATCGTACCGCCGGTATGCGTTGCGGATTCCGGCAGGTCGTTGATGGCGACCAGAACCGCGATCTGCGGGTCGTCCATCGGCGCTACGCCGATGAAGGAGGCCGTGTAGCGGTCCTCGGTATCGAGCACCTTGCCGTCACTGTCGTATTCGGGCTGAATCTCGGAGGTCGCAGTCTTGCCGCCGACGCGGTAGCCGGGCACATACGCGTTCTTGCCGGTGCCGTTTGCGACAACCTGCTCCATCGCCTCGCGCATGTAAGCGGAGGTATCCTCGGAAATGACCTGTCGGACCACCTCGGTCTCGTTCGTAGACTTGACCGAGCCGTCTCCGCTCAGCACTTCCTTGACGACGTACGGCTTTTTCAGCTTGCCATCGTCCACGATCGCGCAGACCATGTTCAGCATCTGAATCGGCGTTACCGTGAAGCGCTGACCGAACGATGCGGTTGCCAGTGCGACTTCGTTCCAGTCACTGGCAACATCCAGTTTATGGAACTGACCCTTGCCCTCACCCGGCAGGTCGATGCCGGTCGGCTCGGTCAGGCCGAACGCCTTGTAAAAGTTGTAAAACCGATCCATGCCGACGCTCTGGGCAATCTGCATCATCGCTACGTTGCAGGAATTCATCAAGGCTTCGGTCAGCGTCTGCATGCCGTGGCCGCTTGTGTTTGCACACTTGATTTCCCAGTTCTCCACCTGCAGGGAGCCACCGCAGTAGTAGGTGTCCTCGGCATGGGTAGCACCCAGATCATACGCGGTGGAGACCGTCATCAGCTTGAAGGTGGAGCCCGGCTCGTAGTTATCCGCGATAACCGGATTGCGCCACGTTTTCATCAGGATATTGACGCGGGCGCTGCCCAGCTCATCCACCAGATCAGAATTGTCATGAATCGCCTCCGGCAGATTGTCCAGACCGCCCTTCTCATACCAGGCATCCGGAATTTCGACCTTTACGTTCTCTTCCTTGAGGATTTTCGCAACATTTTCCTTAAGTTCGTTGATATACTTGTCGCTCGTCAGCTTGTAGGCATCGTTCGGATCAAAGTCCGGCAGGTTCGCCATGGCGAGCACCTCACCGGTCTTGACGTCCATGACGATGCCGGAAACGCCGTCTCGCGCCTCCGGATTGTCGGCCAGTGCGGTCTCGAGGTGCTTTTCCAGATAGTTCTGGATATCGCTGTCGATGGTCAGCACAAGAGAGTTGCCGTCCGTCGCAGGGATATACTGCTGGGTCTCCGGCATAATGTCCTTGTTCTGCTGGTTCTGCACGCGCACCAGACGGCCCGCCGTGCCGGAAAGCTCGTCGTTATACTCGGATTCCAGGCCGTACGCGCCGTTGTTGTCGCTGCCGACGTATCCCAGAACCGCAGACAGGAAGGCGCCGTGCTGATAGTACCGCTTGGTATCCGGCTCGGAGTAGACGCCGGTGCAGTCTGCCGCTTCGAGCTTCTCATCCAGTTCCTTGGATACGTCCTTATCGACCTTCTGCGCGATAATTTCGTACTGCGAGTTCGTCTTCCGGAGCTTCTCCATCACGGTATCGTAATCCACATCCAGCGTTTCGGACAGGATGGTCGCAAGCGTCTGCTGCTGACTTTCCGCCGTGATGCCCTTCTTGACCTTGCTCTCGTCCACAACGGCCTTCGGATCGACCGTAATGCGCTCTACAGCGGCGGATTCAGCCAGAACCTGCATGTTCGCGTCGTAGATCTTGCCGCGGTTGGGCGTGATGAACGTGTCGCGCGTCTGCAGCGCTGTCGCCTGCTGCACATAGAAATCGTGATTGAATACCTGCATATACAGCAGCCGCACGCCTACCAGCCCGAAACCGATCAGTGCAAACAGCACGGTCAGTCCGCGGATACGCGTGCGCATTTGATGGTTGGGTCCCTTAACTGCCATTTAGTCAGCCTCCATATTGTTCCTGAAAAAGCGTAAGGAGTCAGAAGTTATCCACCTCTCACTCCCCTGTACGCATTGTATTCAACTGCTTATCGGATATATTCCACAAGTGCGGAAAAGCGCGCTGCCAGTGCGCTCCACAGACCGTGCAGCGTCATGCTGTCGTCTGCAACGGTGACAAGATCCGGATTGGTCAGCTCCACATATTCGATCTGCGAATTGTCCATCTTGACCATTCCGAGCGTGTCCGTGGCGTACTGCTCTACCTCATCCATGTTCATGCTGTTCATCTGCTTGGTCGTCAGAGAAACATTCTCCGACTGCAGCTCGCTGAGCAGGTCGCTCTGCTCACTCGCTTCCGCGGTAAGCTGGGTCAGCTGCATCTGGCAGAACAGGATAAACGCCGCCGTGATCGCCACCAGAAAAATGCACGGATACACGCCCTGCATCACAGCAGGCTTGCGGCGGTGCTTCTTTTTCTTGACCGGCGCTGCCGCTACCTGCAGATGGCGTTTCGGCTGTACCTCACGCTGCGCAGGAACCTGATCTTCATATTTTCTTGCCGCGTTGTTCCTGCCAGAAGCCATCTTGCGCTTTCCTTTCTTTTGAATTTGCTTTTTCGGTTTAGATTTTTTCACAAACCCGGAGCTTCGCGCTTCGGGCGCGCGGATTCTCCTCAATTTCCCTTTCATCCGGCAGGATCGGCTTGCGCGGCGTCAGCCGAACCTTCGGCTTTTTGCCGCAGATGCATACCGGAAAGTCCTTCGGACAGGTGCAGCCCTGTGCCGCCTGCTGAAAAGCCGCCTTGACGATGCGGTCCTCCAGGCTGTGGAAGGTGATGACCGCCAGTCTACCGCCCGGATTGAGACAGTCGATGGCTTTTTCCATTGCTTCCCGCACCGCGCCCAGCTCATCGTTTACCGCAATGCGGATCGCCTGAAAGCTGCGCTTCGCCGGATGCTGCTTTTCTCGCAGCGCTTTCGCGGGCATGGCGCCCTTGATTACACGGACAAGCTCCAGCGTGGTCTGGATCGGCTTGTCTGCGCGTTCGCGCTCGATCGCCGCTGCGATCAGCGGTGCGTAGCGCTCCTCGCCGTACTCAAACAGAATGCGGCGGATCTCCTCACGGCTCCAGCCGTTCACCACATCATATGCGGTCAGCTTCTGCTGCCGGTCCATGCGCATATCGAGCGGCGCATCCTGCATGTAGGAAAAGCCGCGCTCGGCATGATCCAGCTGTGGAGAGGAAACGCCGAGGTCGAACAGAATGCCGTCCGCACCTGCCAGTCCCTGTCCCTCGAGCACCTTGTCGATATCGCGGAAGTCGCTCTTGACCGGTGTGACACGCTGCCACACATCCTTGAGGCGGTCCATCGCGTTTTCGAGTGCTTCGTCATCTCTGTCAATGCAAATCAAACGACCGGTATCATGCAAACGCTCCGCAATGCGGAGCGAGTGACCGGCGCCGCCGGTCGTGGCGTCCACATAAACGCCGTCCGGCTTGATCTGCAGAGCCTCAAGGCAAGGCTCAAGCAAAATGGATACATGATGAAATTCCATAGTTCCCTGCCCTTTTGTTAAAAATCAATATCTTCTACGTCCGCGGCAACAACTTCCGCGTCGATCTCGTCATTGTAAGCGCGCCACTTGTCGCTGTTCCAGATTTCCGCGTGGTCGAGCTGACCGATCACGGTAACATCCTTCTGCAGCTCCGCAAAGGTACGCAGATTTGCGGGAATGAGGATGCGGCCCTGTGCGTCGAGCTGTGCATCGAACGCATTGGCGAAGTAGTAGCGCTTGACGCGTCTTGCCTTTTCGCCGTTGCCAAGCGTGCGGATCTTGTCCTCCAGACGCTTCCATTCCGCTTCCGGATATACGGACAGACAGCCATCGAGGCCCTTGGTGACCGTGAAGTGCTCGCCGAGCTCCTCGCGCAGCTTGGCCGGCATTGCCAGACGACCCTTAGCGTCTATGGAATGCTTGTATTCGCCCTTCACTCATTCACACCTACCCTTCCGCTTTGGTGGAA
Source organism: Butyricicoccus sp. OF10-2 (assembly GCF_003481925.1). NCBI lineage: Bacteria > Bacillati > Bacillota > Clostridia > Eubacteriales > Butyricicoccaceae > Butyricicoccus > Butyricicoccus sp. OF10-2. The sequence continues at coordinate 71,396 of NZ_QUMC01000003.1, forward strand.
TTTGTGACACTTTACCCCACAACTCTCCACCTTGATTTTATTATAGCGGTACGGAGAATAGATTGCAAGATATTTTTTGCATTATTGCACGAAAAATTCGGGCGTTTTTCTTGCAAATTTTATAGTTTTCGCAATTTTTACGAACAGTTGTTCGATTGTGTTCGTATGCGGTGTTTTCCTGCATTTTACTGCGAAGTGGAGAGTTATCCCAAAGCTTATCCACAGAGTGTGTATTTTTGTGCAATCTCAGCCGGACATTTTTCAGGTTGGTGGCACAAAGTGGGTGTAAGGTTCTCTTTTTCGGTGCCGGTGGTGAGGAGTGGGTGATGGCGTGGTGCAGACAAAGTGACGGCTGTTATCAAATAAAATTCGCAGGTGCCGTCCGCAACAACGCGTAAGCAAATTGTGCGGCACTGTCATGCCGCACCCAGCGTAGAGTTGCCGATATGTGTAGCAGTACGCTGTCTGTGAACTGCAAATTTTTCACGAAAGGCACGCAACGGTAACCCAACTGCCGTTCCTCTATTTCGCAGCGGTCGCCGCTCTCTGGTTTGCGCCAGACTCTTTTAGGAAAGGGGTGATTCACAAGAGGGTGGAAACCTTGGTGTCTACCCTCTTGTGCGCCCGCCGCGCAGGCAAGAACCGTTCGCCTATCCGGCGAAAAACTCCCGCCCGTTAGAAACGAACACGCTCACGCAGTTCGTGTCTCCCAGTCACCCTGTGCCGAGAAAGGCTACGCAGAATTCCCGTTGTGCCGGTACCGCAAAGAACACGAAAAAGCAGCCACCCGAAGGTGACTGCCTGCATTTCGGTTTTACTTTGCGATGCTCTTGAAGCGCTGGCGTGCCTTGCGGACCTCCTCCAGACCGAGAGCCACTGCCTCCTCGGTACGCTTGAGGGTATCCTCGCAGTACTCATTTGCCACGCGGCGCAGCTCACGAGCCTGAATCTCGGCGTTGCCTGTACTTCCTTGGCCTTGCGGCGTGCCGCTACGACGATCTCGGTCTCGGAGACCATCTGACGTGCATCCTCCTCAGCCTGACGGCGGATCGCCTCAGCCTCGCGCTTGCCGGATGCCAGCATCTCACTGCGCTTTGCAACAATTTCCTGTGCCTGCTGCAGATCGTTCGGCAGAGCCTCACGCAGCTCGTCCAGCATATCCAGCATGTGGTCACGCTCTACGATGCACTTCTCGCCTGCCAGCGGAATGCCCTTTGCGTCCTGCACCATATCATACATGCGGTTAATGAGTTCCTCTAAAGTTGCCATTTTACTCTCCCTTTCTAATTCGGCGCACAATGTCCTGCATAATCCCCTCGGGAACAAAATCGGCGACACCGCCGCCGTGTACCGCAATATCCTTCACGATCGAGGAAGAGAGGTACATATATTCCGCACTTGTCATCAAAAACACGGTATCCAGCTCAGGATTGAGCTTGCGGTTGGCAAGTGCCATTTGGAATTCGTATTCAAAATCCGAAACCGCACGCAGACCCTTTACGATGGCGCATGCGTTTTTCTGCTTGGCGTAGTCTGCCAGCAGGCCGCCGAAGGATTCCACCTCGACGTTCGGCAGGTCAGCCGTTGTCCGCTTTAAGAATCCCACACGTTCCTCGGCGGAAAAAGCGGGTTTTTTGTTCTGGTTGTGCATTACCGCAACGATCAGCCGGTCAAACATGACCGACGCACGGCGGATGATATCCAGATGTCCCAGTGTAACAGGGTCAAAGCTGCCCGGATAAATCGCAATTTTCATTTATTTCATTCCGTTTCGCCACTCTGCCGCTGCAGAATGGTAATCATGGTTGCGCCGTAGCGGCGTTCCCGCACGACTGCGAAGCCGTGGGAGAATCTGTCCTCTACTGCACTTTCGCATATTATTATACCATTTACAGAGAGAATGTCAAACGTTTCTATCTGTTTCAGCGCATTTTCTAAGATCACGCCGCCGTACGGAGGATCCAGAAAGATCACGTCGTACCGTTCCCTGCCTGCTTTGGAAACAAATTCCGCTGCCTCCGTGCGGTGGAGCGCCGCCTTATCCTTCACACGCGCACTTTCGACGTTTTTGCTCACGATGCCGTAAGCTGCCTTGTTGTGCTCGACAAAATCGCAGTGCGCAGCGCCGCGCGAGAGCGCCTCAATGCCAAGCTGACCGGTGCCCGCAAACAGGTCGAGCACCTCGGCACCGCGCACATGATCCTGTATCAGATTGAATACGTTTTCTTTTACCCGATCGGTGGTCGGGCGGGTGTTCATGCCGGGCACGGGCTGCAATTTACAGCCCCGCGCAGTTCCGGATACAACTCTCATGGTAGCCTCCTGCTGAAATTTTTTAACAATAACATCACTCTATCGTGTAGGGCGGGATGAGAGCACCCCGCCCTATGGAAACCCAGATACATCATGCGGTTTCATACTATTTATGAATCCTGATGAAAAAATTCGTAAACGCTCTGCGCGGCATTCCTCGGCAGAATCCTTGCCAGCTCCTGCTCGGACGCCTGCTTGATATTCTCAATGCTGCCGAAGTGCTTGAGCAGGTCGGTTCTGCGCTTATCGCCCACGCCCGGGATTTTATCCAGTGTGGAGCCGCGCACCTTTTTGCCGCCCAGCTTGCGGTTATACTCGATGGCGAACCGGTGGACCTCCTCCTGCATACGGCCGATGAGCGCAAACAGCGCCGGAGTCGCCGAGATGCCGAACTCACGGCCGTCCGGTGCAACGAGGGCACGGGTACGGTGGCGGTCATCCTTGACCATGCCGAAGCACGGGACAGACAGCCCGAACGAATCGAGCACCTCCTTACAGACATGCACATGACCCAGACCGCCGTCGATCATGAACGCGTTGGGCAGCGGCGCAAACTTCTCGTCGCCGTCTACATAGCGCTGCACGCGGCGCGTGAGCATCTCGCGCATGGAGGCATAGTCATCCTGCCCGTTGGCGGCACACGCAATCTTAAACTTGCGGTAATCGCTCTTTTTCGGCTGACCCTCGACAAACACGATCATCGAGCCGACCGTATCCTGTCCAGCGAAGTTGGAAATGTCGTAGGCTTCCAGCCGGAGCGGCAGTGCCGCCATACCGGTGACATTCTGCAGCAGCTCAAGCGATTTATGCCGTCTCTCGGACTGCTTCTCTCTGCGTTCGATCTCCTCGAAGGCGTTTTTCTCCGCAAGGCGGGTCAGCACCCGGCGTTCGCCGCGCTGCGGCACGGCAAGCTCCACCTTGCGCTCTGCGATGGACGAAAGGTATTCGCCGACGGCGTCCTGCTCCTCGATCTCGTGCGAGAGCAGAACGGTTTTCGCCACCGCATTGCGCTGTGCATAATACTGCTTGATGAACGAGGAAAGCACCTCGGCAGGGTCGCTCTCGGTGACGTGGAAGAACGTGTATTCCTTATCCTGCAGCGTGCCGCCGCTGTAATGCAGCACGCAGACACACGCGCGGGTCTGTCCCTGCACAAAGGCGATAACGTCCAGCTCTGCGAACGCACCGGCAACCACATGCTGCTTGGTGCCCAGCTTCTGGATAGCACGCAGGCGGTCACGCAGGACGGCGGCACGCTCAAACTGCAGTTCCTCGGCGGCTTCATTCATCTTCTCGGTGAGTTCACGCTCGAGCTTTTTTGCGTCGCCCTCGAACAGCGAGATCGCCTGTTCGATCAGCGCGTGATACCCCTCCGGACTGACCTTGCCGGTGCATGGCGCACAGCAGCGGCCGAGGTGCAGATTCAGGCACGGTCGGTCCTTGCCGATGTCCCGCGGAAAGGAACGCGCACAGCTTTTCAGGTGCAGTGCTTCACCGATCGTATCAATCGCTCGTCTTGCCGCACCGCGGCCCATGTACGGACCGAAGTACCGCGCTCCGTCATGTGCAGGCTTGGAGACAATTTTGAAATCCGGATAGGACAGAGTGGTGTCCAGCCGCACATAGGGATAGCCTTTGTCGTCCTTGAGCAGAATGTTGTACTTCGGCTTGTACTTCTTTATCATCGAGTTTTCGAGCACGAGCGCTTCAAACTCGCTGTCCGTGACGATGATATCGAAGTCATCGATATGGCTGACCAGCTGGCGCGTCTTGGCGTTCAGCCGTTCGGGAGGCTGGAAGTAGTTGGACACGCGGTTGCGGAGCAGCTTGGCCTTGCCGACGTAAATCACCTTTCCGGTCTTATCCTTGTGCATATAAACGCCGGGCTGCATGGGCAGCCTGCGCACGCGCTCCTTCAGCTGTTCTCTTGTCATGCGGACTGCCCTCCTTGCCCTCAATCGTCATTTGCAAAAATAAAAGCGCCGATCAAAACAACCGGCGCTTTTCCCTCAGGACGCGATAACTTAGTCAGTAAAATTGGATGTGATAAGCTCAACCAGTGCGGAAACAGCCTCTTCCTCATCCGGGCCATCAGCGATCAGGTTGATGGTAGTGCCCTTGGTGATACCCAGGGACAGAATGCCGAGCAGGCTCTTCGCGTTTACGCGGCGCTCTTCCTTTTCTACCAGGATGGTAGACTTGAACTCATTTGCCTTCTGAATGAAAAAAGTTGCCGGGCGGGCATATAAGCCTACCTGATTGGTAACCTGTACCTCTTTTGAATACATATCTGCATCGCTCCTATTTCTTCAAATCCGTTGTATATAGTCTATCGCTTTTTTGCATTTTCGTCAAGGACTATTTCCAGATGTGCCCTTTGCTTTTTAAATGAATTTTTCAAAAAACGTACTGATTTATAGGGCATTATGCCCTATTCGCCGGTTTCCGATTCCTAAAACAGGTATTTTTAGGGCAATACCACATAATTCATTAAAAGAAATCTATGCGTAAACTGTGCAGGATTGCCTCAGCGCAATTCGACGATTGTTACGCCCTGCTCTCCTTCGCCGTAAACACCGCTGCGGACGCTCTTGACGCGCTTGTTTTTCCGCAGATGCTGCTGCACAGCCGTGCGGAGCACGCCGGTTCCCTTGCCGTGGATGACCGTGACAGACGGCAGTCCGGCCATGATGGCGCGCGACAGGAAGTTGTCCACCTCGAAGAGGGCCTCCTCGGCGCTCATGCCGCGCACATCGACCTCGCTTTCCGCCGAGCGGATGTTGAGTTCTCTGCGCGGAGCGTCACGCCGCGGCTGCGGCTTGGGCTTAGGCGCGTTCTTCTTCTCCTCGACGAGGCGCAGCTCGTTCTCCTTGACCGTCATCTTCATCGGGCCGGCCTGCACCTGCACGCCGCCGTCCCTGTCCGCCGGAGCAAGCACAGTCGCAATAACGCCGCCGACGTTGAGCAGGCGCACGCGGTCGCCCTTCTGCACCGAACGGATCTCGTCAGCCTCGACAACGCGCTTCTGGATGCCGCGGCGCTGTTCGTTCTCGGTTTGGGTGATGACACCGCGCAGCGCCGCCTTGGCTGCCGCGAGGTTCTGGTCGGCGTTCTTCTTCTGCGCCTTCTTTTTGAGCGTTTCCAGCTCATCAAACACGGTTTCCGCCGTCATGCGGGCATTTTTGAGGATGTTGTCCGCCTGTCCGCGGGCGCTCTCCATCATCTTGTCCACACGATCCTCGGCGGCATCGCGCTCGGCACGCATCTTGTCGCGCTCGGACTGCGCCGCAGAGCGCATGCGCTGCGCTTCTTCCTTCATCTGCTCGACACGGCGGCGTTCGCGCTCCAGTTCCGCCAGAACGTCCTCGAAGCGGGCGTCCTCGGTGGAGACCTGCTCCTTCGCCCGCTCGATGATGGTCGGCTGCAGACCCAGACGAGCCGCAATCGCGAACGCATTCGACTTGCCCGGAATACCGGTCAGCAGACGGTAGGTCGGCTGCAGGGATTGACGTCAAACTCACAGGAGGCGTTCTCTACACCGTCCGTGGTCAGCGCAAAGGTTTTCAGCTCGGCGTAGTGCGTGGTCGCAGCAACGCACGCGCCCATCTGGCGGGCATAGCCGATGACGGCAACCGCCAGTGCCGCGCCCTCGACCGGGTCGGTACCCGCACCCAATTCGTCGAACAGCACGAGGTCGCCCTGCCCGCAGCAGTCCATAATAGACACGATGGTCTTCATGTGCGCAGAGAACGTGGACAGGCTCTGCTCGATGCTCTGCTCGTCACCGATATCGGCGTAAACATGCTCAAACAGGCCGATTTCCGACTGTTCATTCGCCGGAATATGCAGGCCGCTTGCCGCCATGAGCGACAGCAGGCCGAGCGTTTTGAGCGAAACCGTCTTGCCGCCGGTGTTCGGACCGGTGATGACGAGGGTGTCGTAATCGTAGCCGATGGCGATGTCAATCGGCACCGCCTTGTCCTTATCCAGCAGCGGATGACGCGCACGGAGCAGCTTGCAGCGGCTGCCGTCCTCGACCAGTACGGGCGCACAGGCGTTCATATCGAACGACAGCTTGGCACGCGCAAAGATGAAGTCCAGCGTGGTCAGCGCATCGTAGTCCTGCTCGATGGCGCCCTTATACATGGACACGCGCGATGACAGTTCCGCGAGAATGCGCTCGATCTCGTTTTCCTCGCGGCCCTCGAGCACCTTAATCTGGTTGTTGATTTCCACGACCTGCTGCGGCTCGACGAACACGGTCGCACCGGTGGACGAGGTATCGTGCACCAGACCGGGCACATCGCCGCGGTGCTCCACCTTGACCGGCACAACGAAGCGGCCGTTTCTCTGGGTGATAATATTCTCCTGCAGGTACTTGGAGCGCTCGCCCGAGATCATGCGGTTGAGCGTTTCGCGCACCTTGCCGGACACGCGGCGCAGTTCACGTCGGATGCTCAGCAACTCGGGAGACGCGCCGTCCGCGATCTCCTCCTCGGAGATGATGGCGGTCGTGATAGATTCCTCCAGATCACGGTTGCCGGAGAGCAGACCGAAAATGGGCGTGAGCGTGGTCTTGGTTTCGTGCTCGGCATCGTACAGCAGAGCACGGCGCGCGGTCTGCAGCAGGCTTGCCACCGCCAGCAGCTCGCGCGGATTGAGCGTACCGCCGCGGTCCGCGCGGGACAGGATCGCGCCTACCTCTCGGATGCCGCCAAAGGCAGGACTGCCCTGACGAACCATCAGGTCCTTCGCGTCCGTGGTCTGCTGCAGCCACAGCTCGGCCTGCTCGTGGTCGTCCAGCGGACGAAGTGCACGGCATTTCTCCTTTGCCGCCTGGGATGCCGCCTGTCCGGCCAGTTTTTCCAGTATTTCGTAGTATTCCAGTGTTTTAAGGGATTTTTCGCCTAATTTGTTCATTTCAAACTCCCGTAAAATCTTCTTGTTGTTTATTCGCTTTCGCAGGGTGCGCCGAGGTCGTCGCACCCTACGATATAGCTGTGCATTATCTTATAACTGCGTTTACCCCATCCAAACCAGCACCGCCATGACCGCCAGCGACACGATGACAAGCACCATATTGCCGCGCCAGATGCGCAGCAGTGCTGCACCGGTCTCGCCGCTTTCCTCGGCAACGTACTGCCACTGTTCTCTTCGACCGGGGTTCCAGAACCAGATAAAGCCGAACTCGGCAGCAATGCGCTGATAGTCCTCAACCGGCAGATTGGCCTTGCAGTCGTTCAGGAAGTACCGTCCCAGCCACAGCATATATCCGATGGCGCACAGTACACCGAGCAGCAGCGCAGGCATTTTTACGCTCGGTATGAGCCAGAACAAGGCAATCACACAGACGTCTGTAAGAATCAGGTTTTTGGTTACCTTCCACATGGAAACTGCTTTGCGATCCATACCGCTGCTCCTTTCTCGGGATAGGTTTGCATATCTGATGATAGATCGTGCAGGCTCGTCACTTCTACACTCTTCTACACAGTTATTTTATAGGCATCTGCAGCGATTGATAAAACTGCAGACTTTCGAACCCGCGTCCGAGGTGGTACTTCACATACTCCTCGGCCATGCCGCAGAACTGCTCTCTGGCGGGTCCGCTGAGTGCGAACGCATAGACCTTGTTCGGCTCGGCTGTAAGCACATGAAGCATCGCCCGCAGGTACTGTCCACAAGCTGTGCATAACCGCCGACTCTCCCCGCGCACTTTGCGTCCGCGGCTGTGCCCGCCCGAACGGAAAAGCACACCGGCGGGTTCTCTATCACCTCGCTGCACACACCGCACGAGGTTAAATCCGGTGCGTAGCCGCTCTCAGCCATAATGCGCCACTCGAAAGCTGCCTTGACAAGCTCGGGGTTGCGTTTGCCGCCCTCGAGTGCGTATAGCGCGTACAGCAGCAGACGGCACAAGGCCGGATTGTCAAAATCCGGCACAGTCAGAGCGGTTGTCAGCTCGTTTAAGTAGCACGACAGCGCGTACTTCTCAATATCGCCTGCCAGCGCGAAAAACGAGTGTACCAGGTCGGCGTCCCGCAGGGTGTACCTGCCGCCTCTGTCCGACAGAATGAACTCCGAGTAGCACAGCTGCCGTGCCGCCGGATTTTGCTTTTTTCCGCGCCGCGCGTTCTTGCACAGGATTTCAATCCTGCGGCCGTCCTCGGTCAGTGCGGTCAGATAGCGGTCAAAGTCACCGAAATCCACCTCGCGCAGACCGAGTGCCCGCAGCTTGACCTCGGCCATTTACTGATCCTCGTAGCCGAAGTTGCGCATCTGGTACTGGTTGTTGCGCCAGCCCTCCTTGACCTTGACCCACAGCTCGAGGAATACCTTGGCATCCAGCATGCGCTCGATGTCCGCGCGCGCCTGCTGGCCGATTTCTTTCAGCATCGCGCCGCGCTTGCCGATGATAATGCCCTTGTGGCTGGCCTTCTCGCAGTAGATCACCGCGTTGATCTCCACCAGACCGTCCTCGCGCTCGTTCCAGCGCTCAATGCCGACGGCTACACCGTGCGGAACCTCGCGGTCGAGCAGGCGCAGCATCTTCTCGCGGATAATTTCAGCGACAAGCTGACGCTCCGGCTGATCGGAGACCATGTCCTCCGGGAACAGCTGCGGGCCTTCGATCGCATACTTGTCGATTTCGGTGAGCAGCTCCTCTACACCCTCGCCTGTGCGTGCCGAGATGGGCACAACCGCGTCGAACTCATGTGCTGCCGCGTAGGTCGCAATGACAGCGAGCAGCTCTTCCTTCTTGACGGTGTCGATCTTATTGATAACGAGGATCGCCGGCATGTGATGCTGCTTGATCTGTGCAATCAGGCTTTCCTCAGCAGGACCGATGTTCGGGATAGGCTCTACCACCAGAACGGCAACGTCCACCTCGGAAACCGTGTCCGTCACCACCTTGCACATGTAGTCGCCCAGACGGGAGCGCGGCTTGTGCAGACCCGGGGTGTCCAGCAGAACATACTGCGTTTCACCGCGGCTGAGTACGCCCGTAATGCGCGTGCGCGTGGTCTGCGGCTTGCTCGATACGATAGCCACCTTCTGGCCGACCAGCTTGTTTGTCAGCGTGGATTTGCCCACGTTCGGCCGTCCTACAACGGATACGACCGCAGTTTTTGTAATCTTGCTCATTATTTATCTCCAGTACAGTAATTGAGAATTGAGAATGGAAAATTGAAAATGTCGCTATTCTTGCGCGAGTTCCGTCCGCGCTGCGACGAGCTATTCTTGCGCGAGTTCCGTCCGCGCTGCGACGAGCTATCCTTGCGCGAATTCTCCATTTTCCATTCTCCATTATTATTGAATTCTTCCAAAATGAAAAACGAACCAAACCGCAAACGGCACGGTGACCACAACCGCCATGCCAAGCCACAGCCTGTACCACAAAAATTTGATGGCTGCCGCAAGCACGCCGTTTCCGATAAAGATACACGCGCCGACCGCGACGCACGCTGCCGCGCACACAAACACACCTGCCGCCGCGATATCCTTCGCGTTGCGTACCATGCCGTCATACCCGCTCGCCTGCTTGTCGCACAGGCGCTCGATGGCGGTATTCAGCAGCTCCGCGCCCATGGTAAGGCCGAAGCAGATACACAGGATGGCCGCTTCGGTCATGCTCACGCCGCCGAACACGCCGAACAGGATGACGTAGAACGCCGCCGTCATGTGCACGCGGAAGTTGCGCTCGTCATGGATGCACAGCCGCAGACCGCGGAAGGCGTGCAGAAAGCTCTCGCTCAGTTTTCGAATATTCTTTTTCATGGCTCAGTCCCGCGTCAGACCGAGGAACGCAAGGTTGTCCTCTTCCTTGCTGCGCATCAGGCGAGTGTCCTCGTCATTGCGCTCGTGGTCGTAGCCGAGCAGATGCAGCACGGAATGCGTGGTCAGGTAGCCGCACTCTCTTGCAGGCGAGTGCCCGAACTGCTCTGCCTGCTCACAGGCGCGCGTGTAGCACAGGATCATATCACCGAGCATGACACAGCCGGAGTCCGGTTCGGCCTCCAGCTCCTCCTGCGGCTCACCGTTGAGGAATTCGTACATCGGGAACGAGAGGACGTCTGTCACGGCATCCTTATTCCGGTACTCGGCATTCATCTCGCGGATGGCGTCGGCATCGACAACGGTAACGTCGATTTCGGCGTCAAAGTCCACCTGCTCGCTCGTCAGCACGCGCTCGGCGCAGGTGCGAATAAGCTCACGCACGCTGTTTTCGTCTGCTACCTCGGTCTCAAAGCCGATATTGATCTGATGATTCATCATTTTCCCTCCTTGCGGCGGGTCGGAAGGCGCTTTCCTGCCGGTTTTGCGGCAGGCTTGCCCTTGCCCTTTTTGTTTTCGTACTCTGCATACGCCTTGACGATGCGCTGCACTAGCTCATGGCGCACAACGTCCTTTTCGGTCAGGAAGCACTGGGCGATGCCCTCTACGCCGTCCAGCACGCGCAGCGCCTCGCGCAGACCGGACTGCTTGCCGTCCGGCAGGTCAATCTGGGTAATATCGCCCGTAATGACTGCCTTGGAGCCGAAGCCCAGTCGGGTGAGGAACATTTTCATCTGCTCGGGCGTGGTATTCTGCGCCTCATCGAGAATAATGAAGCTGTCGTCGAGCGTGCGTCCGCGCATGTACGCAAGCGGAGCAACCTCGATGGAGCCGCGCTCCTGATACTTGGTGAAGTTTTCCGCGCCGAGCATATCGAACAGACCGTCATACAGCGGGCGCAGATACGGGTCTACCTTGCTCTGCAGGTCGCCGGGCAGAAAGCCGAGCTTTTCGCCCGCCTCGACCGCCGGGCGGGTCAGGATGATACGAGACACCTGCTTGTCCCGAAAGGCCGCAACAGCCGCCGCAACGGCGAGATAGGTCTTGCCGGTACCGGCAGGGCCAACGCCCATGACGATAGTGTTCTTGCGGATAGCCTCCATGTATTTTTTCTGGCCGAGCGTTTTCGCCTTGACCGGCTTGCCCTTGGCTGTGATGCACAGCACATCGCGGCTCATCGTGTGAACCTCGCTCTCGCGGCCGTCCTTTGCCAAACCGATGACGTACTGCACGGTCTGGGTGCCGATGGATTCTCCGCGGCCTGCCATCGCCAGCAGCGCCGTAATCGCGCGTGCAGCGATGGACACACCTTCGTCCTCGCCGGTGATTTTCAGCTCGGTTCCGCGGCTGATGACCGAGACGTTCAGTTCCCGCTCGATCTGCTTGATGTTTTCGTCAAATGCACCGAATACTGCCATCAGCAGTTCGGTTTGTTCAATCTGCATTACCTGTTCTATGATTACACCCTCTTATGTTTAATTAGTAATTAGAGTTAGGAATTAAATGTTAGTTTTCATCCGTGCAAGGCAGGAGGCAGGCGCTTTCCCTGTCGTTACCTGCTCTCCTGCGGATAGTGTTTATCTATCAAATAAACTGTATGCAAGTGTATGTATCTGTTGCAATAACTCGTTCAACATACAGTTGCATACGGTTACATACAGTTAATTTTCATATATCTGCAGCAATACATGATGTTTTACCGTAGGGTGCGGCAAGGTGAATTGCGGCAACGCCGCAAGAGAAGGTGCCCTGGGGTACGACTCGGCGCACCGTTGTAAACAATCTGCACATTGCCTAACCGTAGGGGCGAACATTGTTCGCCCACACAACGTAAAATCATACGTTTTTCCAATTGTGAATCCAGTTTCCAACCGCGACAATCAGCCACACCACCGAAACCGCCGTCGGCAGAAACATTGCGGCAGCTGTGGACGTCATAAAATTCGTCACGCCGAAAAACGGCACGAGGAACACACTAAACGGCAGCAGCACCGAATTTGCCGGAAGGATATCCACCGTCATAAGCAAACCGGCTGCCGCACCAATCGCAATCAGCGCCGATGCAATCGTCAGCAGACACATTGCGGTATTGTGTTTCCGCCATGCGCACACCAGTAGCGATATCAGCACGATAAACACCGCGCTGACGCAGAATTTGCCTGCACTCGCGGAACCGCCGTGAAGCCAGTCCGAGCCGTTTACGGCAAATGCTGCTGCGGTGCTCAGTCCTGCGAGAATCGTCGCGGGTTTACGGTTCATAGGCGTCTCCTTTTCTGTCTCTACGGCACCTGCTCCATCTCCGCATTTTCCTCCGGAACGGTACTGTCATCCACGGCCTCGGTGCCGATCTGCTCCTCGGCGTGGACGGTGAGGTACAGCACTGCCGCGCCGTTCTGCTCGGTGAGCGTTTCGCTGTGGCTCGTCACCATGCCGTCGATATCCGCGGCGGTCTCGCCCAGTGCGCGCGAGAGCATATCCACCCGCACGTCCTCGGCGGTGCGCGTCGTCGGCTCCCGCTCGTAGAATGTATACGTTTGTGTGACCAGCGCCACCGGCAGCACCACGCTGTCCGACAGCCAAAAATGTCTGGTCGTTATTATTTTATCACAAGTACCCCCTGCAATTCCACTGCCAATATAGAAATTTAACCGTTTATTTCCCATCACCAGTGCATATTGATGACGAATTTTACCCGTATACCGCTTTCTCTGCTCGGTGAGCGGCCGCGCTGCCCGAACCGTATGCGTGGTGTACGCCTGTACGGTGCCGTGCGCATGCGCTGTGCGGTACTTTCCGCCTTCGCGTGTCGGCTCCACCAGACCGCTGATGAGCGTATCACCGGTCTGCACGGCATCTCCTGCCTGCACCATTGGCTGTCCCTCGAGCGCACGCACCTGCGTTACCACACCGTCCCGCGTGGCCACCACCTTGGTGACCGCGTGCTCGTCCAGTACCTCCGGCGGGTCGGTACTGCCGTAGGCGACCACGGTCAGGCTGTTGCCCCGCAGATTGAGCGAAAAAAACGTGATATTCGGCTGCAGCTGCATCATCTTCCACCGTATCTGACGGGTGTTCAGCTTCTTGATGGGCATGCCGATATGCACCCCCATTTCGCTCAGCTGCTGCATGACAGCCATCTCATCTATCGCCGGTGCGATCTCGGTCTGTATCGCCCATACATGCGTGCCGAGCAGCCAGCACAGCGCCGCGGCGAATACGGCTCCGCCCCAGAGCGCCGTACGCGGACGCAGACGCGCCGCAAGGAACGGCAGACCGCGTTTCCGGAGAATATGCACGCGGCATCCCGTGCGTCCCATGTGCCGCCTGAGCGTTCGGAAATCCCGGATGGACAGGGTTGCGTGCAGCTCATTCCATGCCGTGCGGTCCATCTGCCGCAGCGTGATACCCTGCGCCGCGCACAGGTTGAGAAACCGCGTCAGGCTTGCGCCTGTCACGCGCACGCGCACCTGCCCGCAAGCCAGCAGCCACAGCCGCCCGATCATTCGCGCTCCTCCTTCCTCACTCGGTCGTAATGTATTCCACCGACGAGATCACGCCGATCACCGCCAGTTCGTCCATGGAAAGCGCCGTCAGCTCCAGGTCTGCACCCAGAATGCGTACCTCGCACCCGCGGCATCTGACGCGCAGGATGCTGTCGTCGTATTCCTGTATGCCGCAGTGGTTCTCCACGATCACCCGGCTGTCTCCGAGGATTTCCACGCGCGGGCGGTTTGGGTGGAGGTCCTCCATGAGTTCGGCGTATAAGTTATCTTTCAGCATATCGCGCCACCTTCATATCGCATTTTACCTTCTCCGTAGGCAGGTATAACGGTATATGTTATGTATCAGCGTACTGAAACTTTCCTGCTTCTCATACACTGTTCCGAGGTGACGCTATGAAGCTGTTCTTATCGCTGGCTCTTTTTGCCGCGTTTTTGCTTTGCCCGACTGCCTGCGCGGATGGTGTCCGCGAGGGGCTTTCTTTAGCCGCAGCGCAGGCTTTACCGGCTTTATTTCCGTTTTTCGTTGTCAGCGGACTGCTTGTCCGCTGTGATACCGCGCGGCTGTCGCCGCTGCTGGCGAAGCCGCTTGCCCGCTTATACGGCCTGCCGCCCGAGGCTGCGCCTGCTCTGGTGCTCGGACTCATCGGCGGGTATCCGGTCGGCGCCGCGACCGCGTGTGCGCTGCTCTCCGAGGGTGTGCTATCCCGCGAAGCGGCAGAGCGCGTGAACCGCTTCTGCAACTGCGCCAGTCCTGGCTTCTGCATCGGACTGGTAGGGCTCGGCGTGTTCGGCTCTGCGCAGGCAGGCGCGATGCTGTACGGGATACATATCGTTTCGGCACTGATCGTCGGATTGTTTTTCGCGCGTACCCCGTTATCTGCCTTGTCGCAGCGTATCCATAACCGGAACCGCACCTCATTCCCCTCGATTTTCTGCGCGTCCGTACAGCAGGCAGCATCCACGGCGCTGACGGTAACAGCATTTCTGACCATGTTTTCCATCCTGCTGCGGCTGCTTTCGCCGGTTTTTGCACTTTTTCCATACGGAAACGTACTGGACGGCATGATCGAGCTGACTAACGGCTTAGACGAGCTGGCCGTGCTGCCGCTGCCGCGCAGAGCGCGGCTGACGCTTGCGTCCTTCCTGCTGGGATTTGGCGGACTGGCTGTGCAGTTTCAGGTGCGCGCCCTCGCGGAAGCACACGATTTGCCGGTTCACGGCCTGTTTGCCGCAAAGCTGCTGCACGGTACGCTCGCAGCTGTGCTGACGGCTTTCCTGTTTTCCCTCTCGCCTGCCGTGCTGACGGTTTCCTCACCGGAGCTGACACCGATATCGGTACGGTTCCGGTATACGCTTGCTGTGCTGTTCGTTTCTGCTTTGTATCCAATTTGGGGGTGGAAAAAGCGCAGGAAATGATATATAATATTTTATATACGTCCTGTATTGACCGACACCACTCGACAGGACACTTTTACCACTGATTTTAACCGATTGGAGTGACCCTACGCATGAGGCTCAAAAAGCTGCTGCGAAAAAATATAGAACCGCGCTGTACCTACTGCGCGCACGGCTCTCCGCTGGCGGACGGCGAACGCATTGCCTGCCGCAAACGCGGTGTGGTAAACGGCACCGATCACTGCCGTTCCTTCCGCTACGATCCGCTGCGGCGCACCCCGCCCAAGCCGGCGGTTCTGCGCGGGCACTTCACCGATGCCGATTTTTCTTTAGGAGATACCGATGAAGAGCAATAATTTCAAAAACCGTCTTACCGCACTGGCGCTGTGCTTTACGCTGCTGCTCGGTGCGGCGCCGATCACCCGCGCCTATGCCGTAAATGACGAGAGCGATACCTCATCGAGCCAGTCGGATTCCGACAGCTCGGACACCTCGTCCACCGATTCGGGCAGCAAGGATTCCAAGGACACCAAGGACATGACCGCCGACAATGACAAGGATGTTATCGCAGCGGCAAGCGAAGCGCCGGCCGTAACGGCTACCGCCGCCCTGCTCATCAGCCCGGATTCCGACATGGTGCTGTATGAGAAAAATGCGGACAAAAAGCGTTATCCGGCGTCCACGACCAAAATTATGACCGCGCTGCTGACGCTTGAGAATGTCAAGGATCTGAACGAGACCGTCACGGCCGAACAGGGCGACTTCACCAAGGTTACAGCAGACAGCTCGAACGCAGACATCAAGGTCGGTGAGACCGTGCGCGTCATCGACCTGCTGTATGCGCTTATGCTGCCCTCCGCAAACGAGGCGGCGTACATGCTCGCGCGCCATGTCGGCGGCACGAGCGAGCACTTTGTGGACATGATGAACACCCGCGCTGAGGAGCTTGGCTGCACCGGAACGCATTTCTGCAACCCATGCGGCCTGCACGAAGAAGATCACTACACCACCGCCCGTGATCTGTACCTCATTGCCCGCGAGGCCATGAAGAACGACACGTTCACCAACATTATCGACACCGTGCAGTACCGCATGCCCAAGACCAACATGCACGAGGAACGCATCATCTTCACCACCAACCAGCTCATCTTCAGCTCGTTCAACCCGTGGTCATACCCGTACAACAAGGGCATCAAAACCGGACACACCTCGCAGGCGGGCAACTGCTTTGTCGGCTACGCGGAGTACGGCGATGCCAAGCTGTATTCGGTCGTGCTCGGCAGTGCCACCTCGTCCAAGGAGTACCCGACGGTAGCGGCCAGCTTCACGGACACCAAATCGCTGTATAAGTGGGGTTTCACCCACTTTAAGACCAAGACCGTTGCGAAAAAGGGCGACACGCTCGCCCATGTTAAGGTAGACCTGTCCACGCAGACCGATCAGCTGGTGTTGACCGCGAAAACTGATCTGATGGCGCTGCTCCCTGCCGATGTAGAGACCGATTCGCTGGAAGCGACCCCCAATCTACCGGAAGCCGTTGACGCACCCATCAAGGCCGGCGATGTGATCGGCAGCATGACATACAGCTGCAACGGCACGTCCTACGGCACGGTCGAGTTGGTCGCGCTCAGCGATGTGGAAATGAGCCGCGTGCTCTATTACTCGGACAAGCTGAGCCATTTCTTCCAGAGCACCGTATTCAAGATCGTGCTGATCGCAGCCGCAATCTTCATCGTGCTGTACATTCTGTTCAACATCACATTCGGCGGAATCCGGCGCCGCCGTCGCCGCAAGGCGATGCGCAAGCGCTACGATAACGATGATTATCCTCGCAGACACCGCCGATAAACAATCGCATACCGGCGGTTCAGCGAACTGCAAATACAGAGGCGGACCCATGTGTCCGCCTTTCATCTTCCCCCCAAAAAATCATACGTCAAAAGGAGCCTTTTCCCATGCAAATCATCGCAGACCTGCATACCCACACCAATGTAACCGACCACGCGTTCAGCACGCTCACCGAAATGGTGCAGGCGGCCGAGGACCGCGGTCTTGCGGCTATCGCCATCACCAACCACGGCCCCACCAATCCGGACGGCCCGCACGAGTGGCATTTCTCCAATCTGGACCTTATCCCGCGCAAGATCGGCAAGGTAACGGTCATTCGCGGCATCGAATTCGACATCACCGCTCCGGCAGGCGGCATCAATGTCATTTCCAACAAGAGTCTCAAGCCCATTGAGTTTGCGCTTGCGTCCTTCCACGAGTGCATGTTCCCGCCGGTGGACAGCAGTGTGCACACGGCGGCGCTCGAGGCCATCCTGTACAACCCGTATGTCAACGCGTTCGGCCACCTCGGCAACTCCAACTTCCCGTTCGATCACGAGTACATCATCAGCCGCTGCAACGACCACGGCAAGATTGTCGAGATCAACAACGCGTCTCTGTCCATCCGCAAGGGCAGCCATGACAACTGCATGGACATCGCCCGCCTGTGCATGAAATATGAGGTGCCTATCTCGGTGGACAGCGACAGCCATATCTGCTACCGCGTCGGTCATGTGGAGGGCGCACTGGAAATGCTCGAGGAAATTGGTTTCCCGGAGGAGCTGATCATCAACAGCAGTGTGGAGCGGCTGAACAACTATTTCAAGGGCCGCGGCCTGCATTTGTTCGACGAGGAGGATTTGCTGTGAGAATCGGTATTGATCTGGGCGGCACGACCGTCAAGGCGGCGCTCTGCGCCGAGGACGGCACGCTGCTGTGCAAGGACAGCCTTCCGACCCGGACCGGCAACTCAGCCGGCCTGAAAGCAGATATGAAAACGCTGGCGCTCTCGCTGTGCAGGGCGCATGGCTGCGCGGTAGAGGACGTAACGACAATCGGCATCGGTGTGCCCGGCTCGTTTGACAAGGCGGCCTGCACCCTTCGGTTCGGCACCAATCTGGGACTGAATAACGTCAGCTTTGCGGATGCGTTTTTGCCGGAGTTCGGCTGTTCGGTGCATCTGGATAACGACGCCAACTGCGCCGCGCTCGGCGAAGCGACTGCCGGTGCGGCCAAGGGTACGCGCAACATGCTGATGGTAACGCTCGGCACCGGCGTTGGCGGCGGCATCATCATTAACGGCCAGCTGTACACCGGCTGCAACGGCATTGCCGGTGAGATTGGGCACATGGTCATCAAGAAGGACGGCGAGCCGTGCAACTGCGGACGGCGCGGCTGTCTGGAGGCGTACTGCTCAGCGGCTTCGCTCGTGCGGTTTGCCGAGCGTGCGCTCGAGGACGGACGAAAGAGCGTGCTTGCCGTACACAAGGGTCAGCTGAACGCCAAGCAGATCTGCGACGCAGTAGACGCGGGTGACGCGCTCGCGCAGGAGCTGTTCGACGAATACTGCGGCAATCTGGCGAACGGTCTGGCAAGTTTTGTGAATTTGTTTCAGCCGGAGCGCATCGTGCTCGGCGGCGGACTGGCGGGCTACGGCGAAAAGCTGCTCGAGCCGCTGCGCATGCTCACTTTCCCGCAGACCTTCCGCGGTGAGGACCGAAATACCGAGATCGTCTGTGCGTCGCTCGGCAATGACGCAGGTCTGGTGGGCGCAGCGATGCTTGCAGAGTAATCGCTTGCGAAGCGAACGAATCTTGCCTGCCCTGGGATATGACCTCGGCGCACCGTTTATATCCGGTCTGCATAATCTATCCCGTAGGTGGTCATTGGCCGCCCACATAACGACATACCATCTCGTTCATTCTCAATTATTTAACCGCTAACCGCATAGGAAAAGGGCTGACCCGTCGGGTCAGCCCTTTTCTCTGTCTTGCTGTTTTGTCTGCCGTTACTTGATGATGTTTTCACACCAGCGCTGCATGATCGCTGCGATCTCGGCACGGGTGGCGGTGCCGGTCGGTGCCAGACGGCCGCCATTCTTGCCGTTCAGCACGCCTGCGCCGACTGCCCACTGCAGAGCCGGAATCGCGTACTCACTGGCCTGCTGAACATCCACATAGCTGAGAATATTGGTATTCTCACCCACGCTTACGTCGATACCCTTGCTCTGGGCGTAGCGATACAGGATCGCTGCCGCCTGCTCGCGGGTGACGGCGGCATTCGGTCGGAAGGTACCGTCTGCATAGCCGGTTACGACCTTATTGGACGCTGCCCAGCCGACTGCTTCGGCATACCATGCATCAGCCTGCACATCCGAGAAGTTCGCCGCTGTGCCCTTCGGCTTGCCTTCCAGGTTATACAGGATCTGCACGAGCATACCGCGCGTCAGGTTGGCGTTCGGTGCAAATGCACGGCTCGATACACCGTTCATCATTTTGTGCGTGAGCACATAATCAACGGACAGATGATACCACTTTGCAGTATCTACATCCGTAAACGGTGCGGACGGACAATCCTTGCCGCCGTCGCACGGCTGATCTGCGGTGGTCTTGAAGCCCACGCTGACCTTAGCCGACGGCATCTTAAAGGTGTATTTGCCGCTGCCGAGGTCGGTCAGGGCAACCGTCTTGCCGTTTGCGTCCGTGACAGTCAGCGTACCTTCTCCGGCAGCAGTCAGCGTTACGGTGTCGCCTGCGGCCGCCTTGGTCTTATCCGCCTTGACGACATTCGCCAGTGCGGACGGGATCACAACATCGTAGGTGGTCGGGGCAACGGCTCCGCCGCCGCCACCGCCGCCGCCGGACGGTGCGGTGCTCTTGTACCAGCCGATGGCAAACGGAGACAGGCTGGAAACATGGAACGTAATTCCATCGTCGAGCTTGGTCGGCGTGAGCGTTTCCGTATCGCCGACCGTCTTGCCGCTCATATCAGTCGTAAACATATGAACGACCGAGAAGTTATAGCTGCTGTTCGGCGCATTGGTTGCCGCCAGCGTGCTGTACGGAACCTGAACGTCCATGCCGCCCTCCGGGAAGTCGGCAGGATTCGTAACCGTTACCCAATCCGTACCGCTCTTGTACTGCAGAACGATATCCAGATAAGCAGTGTTCGCTTCGGTGACTGCGCTGTTCACCTTGGAACGGAGCGCGGATTTCAGCTTGTCGAGCGAGTCGAACGTACCCTTCAGTGCAGTCGGAACGGTCGCAAGCGTGCTGCTTGCTACCTGATACTCAACCGCTTCCGCGTCAACCGTGATATCACTCGTCACATCCTTGACCGTGATCGTGTACGCCGCGCCGTTCTTCACGGCGGTGACATTGCCAGTAGTCGGCAGTGCCATGCAGTCCATGCCGCCGATTATCAGCTTACGGAACAGGCGCTTGTCAACCGGCGTCATCGTAAAGGTGACCGTGCCGTTTTTGCGGATTTCGGTTGCCGGCTTAGTGTCCTCCGGTGTGCGCTTTACGTCGGAGACCTTCCAGCCGGTGCCGCCGGTCGGAATAGCGAAGCCTTCGTAGGGAACGAACTTGACAGCCACATCGGTCTTGCCGGTCAGGCTCGGGATAACCAGCTCGTTAGAGATGTTATTCTGATCTACACCGTTTACCGTCCACTGTGCGACCATCTGCTTGTTTTGTCCGTTTTCTACGGCAGGCGTTGCCGTAAATACAACCTTGCTGCCGCGGGTAACACTTGCCGGACTGTTCTTCTGCGGCGTAATGGCCTTGCCGTTTGCCGCTGCAGCAACCGTTGTGCCAGTATCTGCACCCTGAACATCCAGGGTTACATCGTAGTTGATCGCGCCGTCAAATACGGCCTTGACTGTGGTATTTCTGCGAATTTCCGTCAGTGCCAGCGTATTGCCGGAGGCAGCCTGTGCAGCACCGCCGTTAACCGACCATTCCTTGAGATAGTAGCTATTGCTGCTCGGCACTGCCGTAATAGTCGTGCTGCCGCCGCGCTTGACGCTTGCCGGTTCTGCCGACGCCGTACCGCTGCCCTCGCTCGTTACCGTAATGGTGTATGTCGGGCGCTCAATCAGCGTTGCGGAAACCTCAGTCTTTGCGGTTACATTCTTGACCGTATAAGTGAGCGGTGCATCTGCCGTATCGGTCATCTCAGCGACTGTCGAGCCGTTTACCGTCCACTGCTGCACCATATCGTCCTTGTTCTCGGGCGTTACGGTGAAGGTCACGTCCGCGCCGGAGGATACCCAGCCGTCCGAAACCGTCTTGCCGTTTGCGGTGATGGCGATATTGCCGTTTCTGCCGTTCCGCACGGCGCTGACCGGAACCATTGCCTTGAAGGTGACTGCAACCGTGCTGTTTTCGGTTACGTTCAGCGTGTAGCTGCTGCCGCTGTTGGCAACCGAATGACCGTTTACCGTCCACTCGTCAATCTCGTAACCCTCATCGGGTTCTGCAGTGAAGGCAACCTTAGTGCCGCCGTTGACCTGTGTGCCGCTCTCAACGGAAGCCGTTAGTTTGCCGTTTGCCGGCTGGCTGTACGTTACTTCGTACTCGCCTGCGCTGAACTGTGCTTCAACATGATATGCCGTTACGTTCGGCTTCGTGAGACAGCCGTTCTCGACCGTCCAAGTCAGCGTATTGCCGCTGCCCTGTACAGCCTCGCCGTTTACCGCCCAGCCGGTCACATTCTGACCTGCCGGCGGTACTGCCGTAAAGGTGAGCGACTCGCCGCCGCGTGCGGTTGTGCGGTTCTGTCCGTTTACGGTGACGTTATCGCCTGTGGTGATGTCATACTCAACCTGCCGGAACTTCGGTGCAATGTAAATCGAGCTTGCACTGGTCGTATTCGGATAGCTATAGGTTTCCGAATTGCCTGCTTCCTCGTCACGCACATTGTTAACGTACCAGCCTTCGATTTCGTAACCCGGCTTTACTTCTGCCGTAAACTGGATCGGCAGATTCAGTGCAATATTTGCGCCTGTCTCTGCACTGTCAAGGATCGACTCATTATTGTTTACCAGATTTGCCTCGCTGATGTATCCGCCTTCGCTGTTCTTGTCCGTCGGACCGAAGGTGATGCCGGTCACCAGCTTGACAAAGCGAACCAAAACGGTGACATTGCCCTGCCGATTGGTCAGCGTCTGGCTCGTTGCGGTATCCGCCGTGGTCTGGCCGTTGATGGTCCAGTCCTGTACGCGGTAGCCTGCGTTCGGCACCGCCGTGATCGTGATATTCGAGTCGCGGTAGAAGCGGTGCTTGCCTGCTTCGAGGTTCTCCTGTTCGTATGCGCTCATGCCCTTGCGGGTGATTTTTGCGGAAACTGTACCGCCGTCACCCTCGTCACCGAGCGAATCAACGGACAGGGTGAAGTCGTACTGCGGGAGCGCCTTAGACGTTGCATGAACGTCTACATTGCTTTCGATAGAGCCACTCCGGGTATAAGTGGTGTTATCATTTTCTGCTCCGTTGACATTCGTCCAACCGGTAACATTCCAGTTGTCAGTCTCGTAGCCATCATCCGGTGTTGCCGTAAATACGATATCGCCGCTGTACTTCTCGACATGATCGCCGGTGCTCAGCGTCTTGTTACCCTGCTTTGCCGTTACGGTGATGTGAGTGTCACCGCCAAAGGTTACCGTCGGCTTCTCTGCAAAGATTACCTGAACCAAGGTATCCTTCGTAATCTGGATATCATCCTTCGTTACCTTACCCGGCTGATAGTCCTTCGCATTGTCGTAATCGAATGTCTGCGCTGCACCGTCAGTTGTAACGATAATGCTCTTGACGAAGTAGCCATCACTCGGTGTTGCTGTAATTGCTGCCGTGCTGTTCATATTCACATGGCCGTTTTCACCTGCCGCACCAATCAATGTTACATTCTGGATGCCGCGTGTGCCAGCAACTTCGACTGTGCCGTTGACCGGCGCAGCCACCGTCACCTTCGGCTTCTCCGCGATATGCGCGATAACCTCAGTGGTCTTTTCCAGACTTGCGATGGAGGCCTTTGCCGAATCATTTTTATCCGCTTCCGCACCAGTCCATTGAGAAACGTAGTAATTCTCGTTTACCGCAGCAGCAAACTCAATCGTCGAATAATTGCCGACCGTACTGCCGCTGGTAATCGCATTGCCGTTTTTAATCTTTGCGGTAACGGAAGCAATGTCTGCGGTTATCGGGGCACCATTTGCATCCACTGCCTTGAAGGTCAGCGTTACCTCCTGCGCCGCATTGATTACAGCCGTAACCGTATGCGCTGCAGTGATATTGCGCAGTGTAAACTGCTTCTGCGTACCCGAATTTGCGGCTTCCTTACCATCCACCTTCCACGTCTTGACCGTGTAGTTGCTGCCCAGATTTTCCAGCGCAAAGGTCACTGCCGCACCGTCCGGAACCGCATTCAGATCTGCCGCTGTGCCGTCTGCCAGCTTCGCCGAGGTCTGCACGGACGGCAAGGTGCTGCCGGTTTCCGACTCGATGTTGAAGGTGAGCTTATGCTTGCCTGCGCTGCTGAATTCTACCTTTACATTGCGGTCCTTCTGCACATTTTCCAGTATCAGTGTGGACTCGCGGTACAAATCGGTCGTACCCCGCCAGTAATACGGCTTGCCGTCCACCACCCAGCTTGCTACCGACATACCGGGGTTCGGCGCAGCCGTGAACGTCACATTTGCGCCTTCCGCAATCTTCTGTCCGGTCGTGACTGCACCGCCGTCCTTCAGTGCTGCGGTCAGCTTACCGCCTTCGCCGCTGCTGAAGGTAATCGTGTGCGAATCACTGCTGAAGGCTACTTCTACGTCCAGCTTTTCCGTCAGCGCCGCTACCGTCAGTCGTTCGCCGACCTTTTTGCCGTTCGACAGAATATCCGTCACCTTGTAATTGGTATTACCGGTAATGGACTGACTGTTGACCTTCCATTCCTTTACAATGAAACCGTCGTTGCTCTTGGCATCAAACATCAGCCTGGTGTTCTTAGCGATGTTCTTACCGCTTTCAAACTTCTGGTCGAGGTTGCCGCTGTTGTAGCTTGCACTAAGCGAGCCGCCTTCCCCGGCGCGATAGGTTACGCTCAAGGTGTCCTGCTTGACAACCAGCATGCGCTTGGTCAGATTCAGCTCGTACTTCTCGAGCAGCGACTTCACAGCCGCGTCCTCACCGTTGACCGCAATCGTTACCTCAAAGCGGCCGCTGACGTTCTTTCGATTGCCATTGTCAGCATACAGCGCACATGCGGCTGTAATTGCCGACGGCAGGGAATCACCTGTCTCCAGCGCATCCGCCTTGACCACCAATGCGCCCTTGCTGTCCGGCGCTTCGGTCGAAGTGTGCGTGGCGTTATCCTTATCCCAGGTAACATACAGCTCCAGCGGCTTGCGCTTTACTGTAATGGTCGTGGATGCCAGCTTGGTGCGCTTGGAAGTATCGCTATCATCCTGATATGCCGTAATGATATAGGTTCCCGCCTTCTCCGGTCGGAAAATGCTGTCAGTGATAGCCGTTTCCTTACTCTCGCTCTGACCGGACTGACGCCAGGTGTAGGCGATATCTCCCGTAACCTCTGTTTTGTTGCCTGCGGTAACAGCGTTTCCGTTTTTCGTTACAGTCTGCTGCTGCACGGTCAGAGCAATCGGCGTGCCGTATACGCTCGTAATCTTGTTTTCTTTGCCAACAGTGCTTTTAAGCGTGTAAACGGTCTCCGTTGTGCTGGTATCGCCGTCCTTTACGCTCTGCACGCCTGCCAGATAATATACCGTATCACTTGTCAAGCCGCCGGTTGCGGTGGTTGTGATGGCATACAGACCGGCTGTCGGTGCAGTCCACGTTTTGCTGTCCGTGCCGCTGCTGTTCGTTCTGCCGACAATCGTGCTGACCGTGCCGTCCGACGTGTTCGTAATCGTCAGCGTGTACTCCACATTGCCGAGTGCAGCGCCGTTCTTTTCCGCCTTTTCCGCCGTTTTCGTCGTCAGGGTCAGCGCCGTACCGGGACCCGGCGTAGAGGTCGTAACCTTATTTTCAACCGTAGTTTTCTTTGTTACCAGTGTGAAGGAAGGCTCCGTATAACTGCCCAAGGTCGTCTGCTGTGTGCAGGTCAGCTTGGTCAGTTCATAGCTGTTCTCTGCCTTCTTCAGCAGTTGATAATACTTGACGGTATAGGTGTCCTCTGCGGCACTGTCTGCACCACTGGTCGACTTATCCATCTTGCTGAGGATATAGCGCGGAACTTCAACTCCGTTCTCCGTCACGGTATCCATACCGTGAATCAGGTACTGCTCGCCGTTCCGGTACTTGCTTTCGTCGTATTCCGCGGCTGTCGGTACATACGTTGTACTGTCCAGCGTAAACGCTTTTGCTTTTGCGTTTTCGTTTTCGTTTTTGTCTATCACCACGGTTTCCGGCGTAATTGTGCTCGGCACCGCTGCGTCTGCATCACCGTTCTTCCACTGATAGGTGGTATTCATGGTGAGTTCCGCACCTGCGGTATACGTCTCGCCATTCTTTGTTACGGCGTAGTATACGGTCGATATCGAACCGTCTTCCTTCTTTTCACCGATGCCGACATATCCCTGCACCGTACCCGCTTGATCTTTTACCTCGTAAACATTCAGCGTCATGTCATCGGCTTCTACGGTGCACGGAACGGTTGTCTTTACGGATCTGTCGTGGTTTTAACCGTGTTGAAATTACTCTGACCGATATACGGGGTATCCTGAGTGCCGCTGCCCTCCGAAGTACCGGATACCGTCAAACCGGCGGTTGCCTGCGGTGTACCAACCGTCAGCGTTGCCGCATCACTGTAGAACGAAATCGGCGTTCTTGCACCGTCATAACATGTTACCACGCAACGGTACATCGCACCGTTCAGGTCACTCGATACCGACTTTACAGTATAGCTGTCCCTAGTTGCCCCTGCAATATTGCCCCACTTTTTGCCCGGCAGACGCTGCTGCCACTGGTATCTCGTGCTGCTGTACTCATCGGGTACAGAAGCCAGTACCTCGAGGTTGCCGAGCCGTTCATCTGAACGATTGCGTTATCCGGTCCGTTGATGTCCGGACGGCTCTTATCATTTGCCAGAGTTGTACCGGCAATAATCTCGCTTTCAACCGATTCTTCCTGACTGGTGTAATATCCCGAGGTAATCGCATACTGATACTTCGCATTAGGTGCAAGATCCTTCAGCGTGTACTCATACTGACCACTCGAAGATTCAGCCGCATCCACAGTATCAATCAATACGAACGGTTCTTCCTTATTATCTTTAAGATAGCGGTAAATCTTGTAATACTCTGCTGGACGGTCGCCGGATTCCCACGACAGCACCATGCTGTTGGTGGTCTGCTCGCTCAGCGACAGATCCTGCGCCGGAGACGGCGGTGCCGTCACATTGCTGACAACATAGCCCAATACCGGTACTTCATCGCCGTTGAACGGTACCGTCCATGTGCCGAAGCTCCAGTCAAAGTTATAGCGCGAATCGCCGCCGCCGGTAACAGCGCCCAGCTTGGTAATCGTATTGGTGTTTACCCTTTCGGTTCCGGCGCTTGCTCCCCAGTGATAGCCGCCGCCAGCCTTGAAGCCGCCAACTACACCATACATCTGCACCGAACCCTCATAGGAGTACTCAAAGTTTACGCCGCTGCTGGTTGCAGCCGTAAAACTCTGCAGCTGTGTACCCGAATCTTTGTAATGACCAACTCTACCGGATTGCTCCGAATGTTTACCGCTCGGCAGACTGGAACGATACGTATTCGGCTGACCGGACGTGCCCAGATGCAGGTTGCTGCCAATCTGCTGCATACCCTCGTACGCCGAAGCAGCCTTATTATAAGTATCTACCGAAACCATGTTCATCGAAGGATTACCCGGAACCGCCAGCGTCATAGAACTGGTCAGCTTCGGCGAATTGCCCTTCTTTGTGTCATCCGGATACTTCACCTGATACTCGTAATAGGTCATCGGTGTTGCATACATGAGCACCATATTGTCGTTCGTATCATTATTCCACTCGACCGTTATTCCCTTGCTTGTAGATTTTGTTGCACCAACAGTAAAGGTATGACTGGTATTAAATTCAACACCGCCGCCGGTCTCAATCAGCGGTGCAACATATTCAAAGCCCGCCATGATATCAAAACCAAACGAACCGGATGCCGTTACTGTTACAGTATTATCCTTACTGTATCCGATTCCGGTCTGCGAGTTTCCGATATCGCCGTCATTCACCTCCGCAAAATGCGGCGACGCCTCCAGAATCGCCATTACCTTCGGGTCGGTATAGCCGGTGCTGACGCTTTGGATCTTCGCGAGCATGGCATCGTTGTTTACATCTGCCGTTGTAAGCGCCAGATTGCAGTTGCTCTTGTCATAGTATGTCCAATCATCCTCCCAGCGGTTGAACGTGCTGCCAGTCGAGCCTTTGTAAAGCTGACCAATCTTCAAAAACTGCTTGTCGAAGGTCTCCTGCTTGCGGTACTCAACGTAGTATACCTGTTCCATGCCCTGCTTGTTGCCGTCAAAATTGCCGACGGCATAGTCCAGAATACCGCTGTTGTTGATGAGACGGCCGCCCAGCCAGCGGTCATGGCCCTTATCCGAGCCGTTCAGGATAGACAGCCGCTGATTGCCGTCCACCGTGCCAATCTGATACATACTGCCGGAAATGAACAGATATTCCTTGGTGTTCACGCCGTCCGCTGCAACAGCCGCTACCGCGATCGGATTCTGCACATCGTCACCCTTGGTGCCGGTATTGGTAAAGCCGTTGGTGACAACTTCGGTTGCCTTGCATTTCTCTGTCCACGAATTATCCTTCGTGCTGTACTGATAGCTGTATGCCAGCAGCTTGCTCTTGTTAAAGTCGCAGTCCTGATAATCACCATTCTGATCGTAGTAGCCTACCGCAACAACTTCCGGCGGCATACTGCCGCTCGGCGCATTGCTGACATAACCGATGGTTACGCCTGCAAAACGGGCACGGCCGCTTGGACCGTCATTGCTGTTCAGCAGTTTCTTGTTCATCAGCTGCTTCCAGCTTTTATTGTTGTTGTAATCGTAAACCGTCAGATAGGATTTCTCGTAGTCGGTATGACCGTCATACGATTTCTCCTTCAGGTCGTTGACATTGACTGTCATTGCCAGCTCGTCGATACCGTCCATATCCACGTCGCCGACTTCCATATCAACGCTCAGATGCGCACGCAGCTCGTTATCGCCGTTGCCGTCGTGGTACAGCATTGCTTTCAGCGCGTTTCGGCCGCCGTCAATGACGTCGCCGAGGTTGATAACGCGCTTACCCTCATCCAGTTTGCCGCCGCTGAACGTATACTCTTTAATGCTGTCTACCGTATCCGTGCTGTTGTTGTTGCCCGGCGTGTAGACCATCAGGGTGTCCTTGCCGTCACCGTCAAAGTCGCCTGCGACCAGACTCAGCATAGCGCGGGTCTGGTAGAATTTCAGTTTCTTGATGTATTCACTGTCGTTTCCATCACCAATCTGGACAACCTTCGATACTCTGCGATCCTTGTTCGTCACATACAGGTGAAGCCGTGCCGAACTTTTATCAAATACCAGATTCGCAATGTATTCATCCTTGCCGGTGCCGTTCGGATCAAACGCCACAGTCGCAATACGCTCGGCATTGCCGACATCGGTCGAGTTGCTCCACCGAAACGTAGACATCTGCTTACCCTTTCCTTTGACTGCGCCCTCGTATGTCGTCTGGAACTCATCCGAGTCCACACCGGCTACGACCAGCTCGTGGTTCTGGAACAGCGGAACCCATCCCAGCGTGCCGTACGGGTTATTACGAAGTGTGGCTGTGTCTTTTATGCCCGTTTTTTCTTCCGTGGGCAGACCAAAGCCGTCTTTTGCTACTGCAGTATCCGCTGCTGCAGTATCCGCTGCCGCCGCCTGCGGCAGCACGATCTGCGGCAGCAGACCCGCCAGCATACTGCATATCAGCAGCAAACTGCAAATTCGTTTTTTCATCTTTCTTCCTCCTTGCCTTATGAAATAAACGGTTTCCACGGCTTTCCCCTTGCTTTACCGCGGAGCACCGTCCGAGGATACAGGTATTTCACCGTACTTTCAGTATAAGGGCAAAAAGGCGGCGGACGCGAAGGTACCAAATTTGTTACCTTCGCCGTCCGCTGTAAATATTCAATTATTGCTCCTCGAGCCGATATCCGCTGCTGCGGTACGAATTGACCGTGACCCTCGCATCCTCGCCGCCGAGCTTCTGCTTAAGCCGTGAGATCGTCATGCGCACGGCATGCGGGTCGGCTCCCATCGGCTGCTGCCAGACCGCCTCGTACAGTTCCTGCGCGCTGACGCTGCGGTTCGGGTGCCGCGCCAGATACAGCAGCGCCGCAAACTCCTTCTGCGTCAGGTTCAGGTCGGTCTCTCCGATGTACGCGCGTCCGCTCAGCAGATTCATCCGCAGCGGGCCAAGCCGTACTGCGCGTTCCTTCGGGTGCGCCGCCCGCAGACGCGCTTCCACGCGGGCCATGAACACCTCCAGATCATACGGCTTTGTCAGATAATCGTCTCCGCCTGCGGTCAGGCCCTTGACGATATCCTCATTTTCGCCCATAGCGGTCAGGAACAGGATCGGCACATCGTATTCCTGCTTGATCTCGCGGCACAGCGCCACGCCGTCGCCGTCCGGCAGAAGAATATCCAGCACGATCAAGTCCACCGCGTGAAAGCACAGCAGCTCCCGGCACTTGTGTGCAGTTTCCGCCTGCAGGGTGCGGTAACCGCGCATGTGCAGTGCCGCGTCGTTGATCGCCATGATGTGCGGATTGTCCTCGACCAGCAAAATCAGTTTATCTTCCACAATCGTTCTCTCCTTGTGTTTTGAGCGGCTTTTTCGGCAGTTCGAGCCGGAACACCGTGCCGTCTGCATCAGTATGCTCCACCTCGAGCGAGCCGTGGTGAATCTTCATCGCGTCCGCGCAGATCGTCAGACCGATACCGCTGCCGCCGTCGCCGCTGCAGCCCTTCTCAAAGATATGCGGCAGCAGGTCGGGCGCAATGCCGCTGCCGGTATCGCTCACGCGCAGGCACACCCGCTCGCCCTCGTCCGTAATGCGGTAGGCAATCACGCCGTTCTCCGTGTGGCGATTGGCATTGACCGTCAGGTTGATGAGCACCTGCAGCAGCATTTCCGGATTGCCCCAGAGCGCAATACCGTCTCCGCTGTCGCTTTCCAGCCGGTTGTGCTTTTTTTCCAGCATGGGACGGCATACATCCGCCGCACCGGACAGCAGCTGCACCGCGTCAATGACGCCCATCTCAATATCGGGTGAACCTCCGTTGGCGAGATCAATCAGCCGCGATACGAGCGCAGAAAGCCGCTGCGCTTCGGACGAAATGGTCTGCATGTGTTCATGCGCGTCCGCGCTGACCTCTCCGGTGCCAAGCTGCCAGTCGGTCAGCTGCGCGTAGCCGCTCATGACCGTGAGCGGTGTTTTCAGTTCATGCGCCATCTGGTGCAGAAATTCGCTTTTCAGCCGGTTGAGCTGGGTCAGCACCTCGCGCTGACGGCGGCTCTCGGACAGCTCCTGTTCCCGGCGGTTGATCTTCAGGCTGATGGCTCCCGCAATCAGGAACACGAACACCAGCAGATACGGCGGCGCTGCTCCGTGGCGCGTGATGGTCGTCACGATGCGGCCAAATACCGCCTCGTACACGTTCGAGCCGAACAGCAGCAGATAGCCGAGCAGAACAAGCACATCGTCCCGTTCAAACCGCCGGATGCGCCAGAACCGCCGAATCAGCTGTACGACCAGATACAGGAAAAACGGCATCGAGAGATAGTACCCGATTTTACTCAGCGGTGCGATATCCTGCGTCGGCAGGATAAAATGCGCCGCCGCCAGCACGGCATACAGCGCCGCATAGCACCGCACAACGATTGGCTTCGCCAGTTTTTCGTACAGGCTTTGCAGCAAAAGCAGCAGAAAACACGGCTGCAGCGTAATCATCAGCACCAGAAACCGATATGCGACTGCCCAGTTGTAGTTTGCAGGCAGCAGATGCAGCACATAGAAATTCTGGTCGCGCAGACCGAGCAGCACACAGATGACCGCGAGGAAAACATACTTGCTCTCGCCCTGAAATACCGCAAACAGCAGAAAATACATGCCGAACAGGCACAGCGAACCGCCAAGCACCAGTGAATACAGATTCCGGCTTCGGCGCATGCGGTCGATGTTCTCCGCGGTGGACAGGTGCATCTGCGTCAGACCGCCGCCTTCGCGGTGCACGAAATTCGCGTACTGACAGACCACCTCGACCTCGCCATCCTCGCCGGTGTAAATCGGTATGAGCATGTAGTCGATGCGCGGCTCAGACTCCGCCGCAGACGCCCCCACCTTGCCGATTTCGAGCACTTTACTGCCGTTTACCAACACGCGCGTGCTGTAATCGAATGAGTAGCCGCCGAGTGTCAGGTATTGTTTCGGCTGCGCGTGTATTTTCAGCCGATATGAGCCGTATGGAATGGATTCATTGCGTTCTCCCGGTTGGGCAGCGTCCAGCTCTGCGCCGCTGCCGAGCACCTCAGGATAGAACGTCCATTCACCGTCTATTTCATATACCGCCGACGAAAAGTCCGCTGATGTTGCATCCAGTACGCCGTTCTGCGCTTCCATTGCGCTGAAATCGCCGGATCGGTTGGAAAACAGCAGCATCAGCAGCACAAAAACCAGCAGGATAGCCGCCGTTATCGATATATAGCGCATTCGTTTGTTCTTCATGGGCAGCTCCCCCTTCAAATCTCATTATAGGAGAAATCTTCAGTTTCTGCAAGATAGGAGTGAGAATGAAACCGCCTGTGTAGCAGCAAAGTATCTGGCACTGCGTAGAGGTAAAGAAATGGGAGCACACTGTGCTCCCCTACGGTAGAAAAAATTCTCTGCCGTTCCCCTTTTTCGCAGCCGCCGCTCTCCGATTTTCGCCATGCCCTCTAAGGGAAAGGGATGAAAATCAGAGGGTGGAAACCGCAGGTGTCTACCCTCTTGTGCCCCTGCCGGGTAGGCAAGTTTCGTTCGCTTCGCAAGCGTCAAACACCCATTCCTAACCGGTTAAGCAAAGAAAAACCGGCCGCTCACGCAGCCGGTTTCAATTTCACAAAATGCAGGGAATGTTATTCCTTGTTCAGCGCCTCCAGACGAGCCTTATTCGCTGCGATAACCTTTTCCTGTACCGGAACCGGTGCCTCATCGTAGCGCTCGAACTGGGAAACAAACGAGCCTCTGCCCTGCGTCATGGAGCGCAGCTTGATCGCGTAATCGCCAAGCTCTGCCATCGGGCACTCGGCCACGATCTCCTGCTTGCCGCCGTCGAGCGGATTCATGCCCATGATGCGGCCGCGGCGCTTGTTCAGATCGCCGATAACATCGCCCATGTAGGAATCCGGGATAACGACCTTGAGCGAGCATACCGGCTCGAGCAGTACTGGATTTGCCTCCGGGATACCGGCCTTGTATGCCAGACGTGCTGCCATCTTGAAGGACAGCTCGTTGGAGTCTACATCGTGGTAGGAGCCATCGAGCAGAGTTGCACGCAGGCCAACCATCGGGTAGCCAGCCAGAACGCCATGCTCCATCGCCTCGCGGATGCCCTTGTCAACTGCCGGATGGAAGTTCTTCGGCACGGAACCGCCGAAAATCTTCTCCTGGAACAGATAATCACCCTCGGCATACGGTGCAAATTCCATCTTAACGTGGCCGTACTGACCATGACCGCCGGACTGCTTCTTATGCTTGCCTTCTACCGTAACAGCCTTGCGGATCTTCTCGCGGTACGGAACGATCGGATCGGTCAGCGTAACCTCTACGCCAAACTTATCCTTCAGCTTGGAGCACAGAACGTCCAGATGAATATCGCCGGCACCGGAGATCAGATGCTGCTTGGTTTCCGGGTTGAACTCGGTATCGAAGGACGGATCCTCGTCACGCAGACGAGCAAGACCGGTGGAGATCTTCTCCTCAACGCCCTTTACCTTAGGCGCGATTGCCTGCGTGTAGCACGGCGGCGCAATCTCGATCGACTCAAGCTCAACCTTGCGAACGCTCATCGAAAGCGTATCGCCGGTCTTGGTGGTAACCAGCTTGGAAACGGCACCGATGTCGCCGCAGCCAATCACCGGAACCTCGGTCGTCTTTTTGCCGCATACGGTGAAGATGTGACCCATCTTCTCGTTTGCATCGGCACGCTTGTTGACCAGCGTCATATCCTGCTTAACCTCGCCGGACATAACCTTAAAATAGGAGAAGCGGCCGTACTGGTCAGCGACCGTCTTAAATACAAATGCACAGGCAGAGCCGTTCGGGGTGCAGTTGATCTCGATCAGCTCGCCCTTTTCGTCCTCGCAGATCTCAACCGGCTTTTCGTCGGGAGACGGCATGTAGTCCGCAATGCCCTTGAGCAGTGCGTAGGAACCGATACCGGTTGCAGCGGTGCCGCAGAATACCGGCGCGAGAACCAGATCCTTCACACCCTGACGGATACCGGCGATCAGTTCTTCATCCGAGAACTCCTCACCTGCGAAGTAACGCTCCATCAGGTCCTCAGACAGCTCGGCGATGTTCTCGCACAGTGCTGCACGGTGCTGGTCGACACGGTCCTTCATGTTGTCCGGGATCGGGATCTCGACACGCTTGTTGCCTTCCATGCGGTACGCCTTGCGGATAACGCAGTCCACAATACCAACGGTATCGCGGTTGCCTTCAAAAATCGGGACAACGATCGGCGCTACCGATACGCCGAACTGCTTCTGCAGCTTGTGCAGAGAGTTATAGTAATCCGAGTTTTCCTCGTCGATCTTGGAGATGTAGAACATACGCGGCATTGCGTGCTCCTCACAGTGAGCCCATGCCTTTTCGGTGCCGACGCCCGGACCGGACTTGCCGGTTGCGACGATCAGCGCGGACTCCGCAACGCGCAGTGCGCACTGCACTTCACTTTCAAAATCAAAGAAACCCGGGGTATCGAGCAGATTGATCTTGCAGCCGTTCCACTCTACCGGCGCTACAGCCGTGGAAATGGAAAACTTGCGCTTGATCTCTTCGGGATCAAAGTCACAAACCGTGTTGCCGTCCGCGATCTTGCCAACGCGGTCGGTTACACCGGCGATATTGAGCAGGCTCTCGACCAGCGAGGTCTTGCCGTCGCCACCGTGACCCATCAGACATACATTACGGATCTTGTTAACCGGATAATTCGCCATAGTTTATATTACACTCCCCTGCCCTAACCTGTTATCGTGCCCTGCCGGCACGTTATACTCCTGGGCGCTTTGTTTCGCGGGAGCGATCCTCTCTTTGCGGGATCGTTCCCCTTCTTCGTTATTATACACCATATGAACCAGGTATGCAAGCAGTTTTTTGTGCAATTTTCATGTAGCATTTTTCACAACGCCGTCGAATAACAGCGGCGGCCACTTAGTGTACGTTTCGCACACATTCTGATAAAAAATCCGAATTTTCCTTTGTTTTTTGCATTTCTGAAAGATTTTCAGCAAAATCGCCCGCTTTTGTTTATTTCTTACAAATAAAATGATATAATTTTAGTGCTACTTCACAAAGGAAGAAAAAACACCCTTCGCACAATCTGACAAAGAAAAGCCTGTGACGGCATTTTGCACAGCTGGCCGTTCCACCGATCTCAGGCAATATTCTGCCGCAGTTTTACAACACGATAGACGCATCTCCGGCGGTCAAGCATTTTTGCGGTATCTCGAATATCGCAGTAATTGAGCATGAAGAATTAACGCAACGGTTTCATTCTCCATCCTCAATCCTCCGTTTTCCATAAAAAAGCCGCTTACCAATGGTAAGCGGCTTTTGATATCTTGCTTAGTTCAGAAAATCCTTCAGCTTCTTGGAGCGCGACGGATGACGCAGCTTACGCAGCGCCTTTGCCTCAATCTGGCGGATACGCTCGCGAGTTACGTTGAATTCCTTGCCAACCTCCTCGAGGGTGCGGGTATGGCCGTCCTCGATGCCGAAGCGCAGGCGCAGAACCTTTTCCTCACGCGGCGTCAGAGTTTTGAGCACCTCGACGAGCTGCTCCTTGAGCAGCATAAAGGAGGCCGCCTCTGCCGGTTCCGGTGCGTCGTCGTCCGGGATGAAGTCGCCGAGGTGAGAATCCTCCTCCTCGCCGATCGGCGTCTCGAGCGATACCGGCTCCTGCGCGATCTTCAGGATGTCGCGCACACGGTCAACCGGCATGTTCATCTCCTTGGCGATCTCCTCCGGGCTGGGATCGTGGCCCAGCTCCTGCAGCAGCTGGCGGGAAACGCGGATAACCTTGTTGATGGTCTCAACCATGTGTACCGGAATACGGATCGTACGCGCCTGATCCGCAATCGCACGGGTGATCGCCTGACGGATCCACCACGTTGCGTAGGTAGAGAACTTAAAACCCTTGGTGCTGTCGAACTTCTCAACTGCCTTGATCAGACCGAGGTTGCCCTCCTGGATCAGATCGAGGAACAGCATGCCGCGGCCGACATAGCGCTTTGCAATGGAGACAACCAGTCGCAGGTTCGCCTCAGCCAGACGCTTCTTTGCACGGTCGCCGAGCTTGATATCCTTTTCAAGCTGTGCGCGCTCCTCCGCCGGAATGGCATCGCCTTCGTTTGCGATACGCTCTGCGGCCTCGTTGCCCTTCTGCATCCGCTCTGCGAGCGTTACCTCCTCCTCAGGAGACAGCAGATCGACCTTGCCGATCTCCTTCAGATACATGCGGACCGGATCGTCAATGGCGAACGTCTCAGCCATGGCAGAGGTATCGACCAGTTCTTCCTCCGGAACCTCTTCCACTTCCTCCGGCTCAAAGGAGTCGTCATCGTCACCGATGACCTTCTCCAGCACACCGTTCGTCTCGACCTCGATGCCCATGGTCTCGAGCGTCTCGTACACCTTGTCGATGTCCTCACTCGACAGCTCCAGATGGCTCAGTGCATCCGAGATCTCCTTGAGGGTCAGTCGGCCGTTCTTCTTGCCAAGCGCGAGCAGGTCGCGCAGGATCTGCTGCTGTGCTGCCTGCTGCTCCTGTGCGTTTGCGGCTGCATTTGCGTTTGCTTTCGTCATATCGTTTGTCCTCCCGCGTTTTGTTTTTTGATGCGTCCGAATGTAAGCAGCGGGTCCTCTCCCGCCTGCGTAATGGTTCCATCCTTGACGCGCTGCATTCGTATGGTGTTTATGTATTCCTGCAGTTCCCCTCGATGCTCTCCGGCCGGAATGCCGGGTTCGAGTATCGCGGACAGCAGGCTCATTTCGTTAGGCTCCAGCCATCCCTCAAAGGACAGCACATCGACCATCTGGTCGTTTCGGTTCAGCTCCAGCACGCGCTCGTATATCTTACGCAGCACCGGTGCGGAAAACCACGCCGGCTGCAAGTCCTTTTCGGCAACGGCAATCAATTTCTGGTCCGAGAACAGAAGTCTAAGCACATTCTCCTCGGCCTTGGCGGATTTCATATCGGTATACGCCAGCGACCTGTCCTTTGGCTGCGCCAGTCCGACCGGAGAGCGTATCTCACGCCGTTCGGCGGCCTTTCGCCGCTTGCGCTGAATGCCGAGTTCGCGCCGAACCTCAACGTTCATGGCTTCGGCGGTCACGCCTGCCATCTTGGCGGCACGTCCGGCGTAGACCTCGCGCTCAATGGTACTCTCGATGCCGGCGAGCATGCGCGCTGCATCTCTGAGGAACAGCACGCGTGCTTCGTCGTCCTCAAGATCGTACTTTGCGGCAATCTGCTCAATGCGGAACGCGTTGTGGTCCTCACTGCGTTCAATCAGATTGCGGAACGCATCCGCGCCGCGTGCCTTGATGAATTCATCCGGGTCCTTGGCCCCCGGAATGCGCAGCACCTTGACCTGCAGATCGCATTTTTTCAGGATGTCGATCGCGCGCTGTGCCGCCGCCTGACCGGCTCCGTCCGCGTCATACGAGATGACAATGCGGTCGGTATGCCGCGCGATAATGCGCGCCTGCTCCTCGGTCAGCGAGGTGCCAAGCGATGCAACCGCGGAATCAAATCCCGCCTGATGCAGCGCGATGACATCCATATAGCCCTCGGCTAAGATAAAATAATCGTTCTTCGTGCTTTTTGACAGGTTGAGCGCAAACAGATTGCGGCTCTTGTGGAAGATCGGCGTTTCCGGCGAGTTCAGGTACTTCGGCTTGGAATCATCCAGCACACGGCCGCCGAATGCGATCACATGGCCGCGCACGTCGATGATCGGGAACATGACACGGTTGCGGAACCGGTCGTAAATATGTCCCTTTTCGCTGCGGCTGACCAGACCGGCGTCCATGAGTTCCTCGCGCGTGTAGCCTTTGGCCGTCATCGCATCGATGAGCGCGTGGAAGGAATCCGGTGCATAGCCGAGTCCGAAACGGTTCATTGTCCTTCGGGACAGACCTCGGTTGATAAAATACTGCTGTGCGGTTCGGTTTTCCGGCCGCCAGAGTGTGTCATAATAATAGCGTCCGGCGTCCCTGCAGAGCGCGTACAGACGCTCTCTGTGGCGCGCCGCTTTGCGCTCGGCTTCACCCTGTTCGGGTATCTGCATGCCCGCTCGCTCGGCGAGATAGCGTACCGCATCCGGGAAGGTCAGACCTTCCGCCTTCATAATAAAGGTGATGACACCGCCGCCTGCGCCGCAGCCGAAGCAGTGAAAGATCTGCTTGTCCGGCGAGACCGAAAACGAACCGGTTTTCTCGTTGTGGAAGGGACACAGACCGAAATAGTTCGCGCCGCTCTTTTTCAGCTGCACATATTGCGAAACGATCTCTACAATGTCGTTCCGCGCGGACAGCTCATCCAGAAATATACGGTCAAACGGCACTTCGTGCCCCTCCTTCCCTATTTATCGAACGAAAACGAATATATAATACCCATTTTCGTTAATCCTCAATCTTATTCCAGCTTTTCGGAATAAACAAATTCTTATAGACCGCTATCGAGTAGCGGTCGGTCATGCCTGCAACATAGTCGCACGCAATCCGCTCGAGCGCCTCCCCCCGGGCCTGCAGCACGAAGTAATCGTCCGGCAGCTCGTCAGGATGCTCGATAAAATATTCGTACAAACTGCGCAGCATGGATTTTGCGCGTTTTTCCTCGCGCTGTGCAGCCGTGCCGTGGTACACATGATCGAACATGAACTGCCGCAGCTCCATCATGTCCGCGTGCATCTGCTCGTCCATGCCGATCTCCAGATACCGCTGACCGTACTCGATCATCGCCGTCACCAGCGTGTCAATGCGCTTGCCGTGCGTCTCACCCAGGCGTTTCCTCAAATGCTGCGGAATATCGCTCTCGCGGATAATGCCCGCGCGTACCGCATCGTCAATATCGTGGTTGATATAGGCAATGCGGTCGGCAAAGTGGATAATGCGGCCTTCCGGCGTACTCGCCTTGCGCCTGCCGGTATGGCAGACAATGCCGTTGCGCACCTCGCGCGTAAGGTTCAAATCCTCGAGCACATCCACAACGCGCAAACTCTGCTCGTTGTGCCGAAAACCGAACGGACAAACCTCATCGAGCGCCGCCTCTCCGGCGTGACCGAACGGCGTGTGCCCGAGATCATGTCCGAGCGCGATCGCTTCGGTCAAATCCTCATTGAGTCCAAGCGCCCGCGCGATTGTCCGCGCAATCTGCGCGACCTCGAGCGTGTGCGTCAGCCGAGCACGGTAGTGGTCGCCCTCCGGCGAGATAAATACCTGCGTCTTGTTGCCCAGCCGCCGGAACGCCTTCGAGTGGATAATGCGGTCGCGGTCGCGCTGAAAGCAGGTGCGGTACGGACACGGCTCCATCGGGCGCAGCCTGCCTGCGGAGCTGTCCGCAAAGGTCGCCCACGGCTCGAGCACCGCGTGCTCGCGCTGTTCGTTCTGCTCTCGAATGGTCATATGTACCGCCTCCTCAGCCTCGGAGAATCCGTCACATAATAGTTATACGAAACGAAATCTGAAAATCCTCTTTTTTCACAAAAATTTTTTCAGAATTTTGTGAGCCTTGCAAGCCGATATTTACTTGACACGCCGACCCATGAATCGGGTCTCCATGACCTCGGCGTAGACCTGCCCTGCCGTGGCTTCGGCAAGCGCCCGATTGAGCTCGTCCTCCCGACCGGCGGGCAGCGTCACGGTCAGCGTTACATCCGCACCGTAGTCGGTCTCCTCGACCGCGCAGTCGTGGTCCGGCAGCAGGTGCAGAATAATCTCATACAGATTGTACGGGCACGCGATGAGCGCCACCGTGTACAGGCTCATTCTCTGTACACCGGCTGCCGCGACAGCCACCTGCGCGCCCTGCGTGTACGCGCGGACCAATCCGCCCGTACCGAGCAGAATACCGCCGAAATAGCGCGTGACAACGCAAACGCAGTCGGTCAGGTTCTCATGGCGCAGCACCTCGAGGATCGGCATGCCTGCCGTGCCCTGCGGTTCTCCGTCATCCGAGTAGCGCATCACATTGCCTTCACGGAGAATGTAGGCGTAGCAGTTGTGTGTCGCGTCCCAGTAGGTCTCGCGCATCTCCTTTATCTTCGCTACCGCCTCTTCGGCGGTTTCAACGTGCCACAGCCGTCCAGTGAACTTGGAGCGTTTTTCTTCAAATTTGTCCTCGCCGTAATCGGCAAAAGGCACAAAGTAGTCTTTTTCCATCAGCAAATCCTTAAATAATCAGGAATTAGTAGTTAGTAATTGCGGTATCGCGCCATGCGCGATGATTCAAAATGCGCTTCGCGCACCTTAATTCCTAATTCCTCATTACTAATTACTCATTATCCATAATGTATGTCGAAACTCTGCCGTAGGTCTTATCATCCACGACCGCCTCGACAATCGTGCCTTCTGCGGCATAGTCGGTCGAGTCGATCTGCGCTTCACGGTGCAGCATATCGAGCACGGCACCATCGCTGTACGGGATGCACAGCTTTACCTTATGCTTGCCCTTGCCGAGCGCCTTTTCGATGGCTGTCAGCAGGTCGTCAATGCCTTCTCCGCTCTTTGCGGAAATCTTCACGCCCTCATCCGGCCGAATGAACGGAATAACATCCGGATCGCACTTATCCGCCTTGTTGTACACCATCACGCGCGGAATATCCTGTGCGCCGAGCTGTGCCACAACCTTATCCACAGTCTGTGCATGAATCTGCCAGTTTTCGTCCGAAACGTCCACGACATGCAGCAGCAGATCGGCATACGCCAGCTCCTCGAGCGTTGCCTTGAACGCCGACACGAGATGATGCGGCAGCTTGCGGATGAAGCCTACGGTATCGGACAGAAGGATTTCCTGCGTATCCGAAATGCGTTTTTTACGCGTGGTCGGGTCGAGCGTATCGAACAGACGGTCGTTCGCCTCGATGCCCGCACCGGTCAGGGTGTTCAGCAGCGTGGACTTGCCCGCGTTCGTGT
Organism: Butyricicoccus sp. OF10-2; assembly: GCF_003481925.1. Taxonomy (NCBI): domain Bacteria; kingdom Bacillati; phylum Bacillota; class Clostridia; order Eubacteriales; family Butyricicoccaceae; genus Butyricicoccus; species Butyricicoccus sp. OF10-2. Next base: position 111,728 of record NZ_QUMC01000003.1, read on the forward strand.
AGCCGACAATGGCAACCAGTGGCAGCTCGGCCTTTTTGCGCTGGCGGCGCTGCACAGAACGCACCTGCCGCACCTGCTCCAGATCACGGCGCAGCTTGTCGATGCGGCTGCGGATGTGACGGCGGTCGCTCTCCAGCTTGCTCTCACCGGGTCCGCGCGTGCCGATGCCGCCGCCGAGACGGCTCATCGCCTTGCCCATGCCCGCCAGACGCGGCAGAATGTACTGGTACTGCGCCAGTTCGACCTGCAGCTTGCCTTCGCCGGTGCGCGCACGCTGCGCGAAAATATCGAGGATGAGCGCCGAGCGGTCGAGTACCGTGCGGCCGGTCAATTCCTCCAGATTGCTCATCTGCGACGGCGACAGCTCATTGTCGAACAGGATCAGACTTGCGTCGTTCATCTCGGCAAGCTGCTTAACCTCTTCCGCCTTGCCCTCACCGATAAACGTGCGGGCATCCGGCGCCGGACGGCGCTGCAGCGTCATCGCAACGGCCTCCGCACCGGCAGTCTCCGCCAGCGCGCGCAGCTCGTCCATCGTGCGCTCGTCCGCATCCTGATCGGCGTTGAAGCTCGGACACGACAGACCGACCAGAACCGCCCGTTCGATCTGCTTTTCTTCTGTTTGATTGGTAAACGGCATGGAAAATTCCTCCTTGCTGTTAAATTGTCCTCTATATTTATTACACCCAAACGCAAAACCGTACAAGACTTGATTTTCCGTCCGATTTGCGGTAATATAAAGGCAGAAAAGTGAATATTTTTCCGTCACGGCAAACCGTGGCGGATTTTTTGTTATATAGAAAATGCCCTATCGTTGTAAGTCAGCACACCCTGCGGTAACATCTGTTATCAAATTAAACTCGTAGTTGCTGTCCATAACAACGCGTAAACGAGTTGCGCGGCACAGATATGCCGCGCCTGCGCAGAGTAAACCGTCTGTGCAGCAGCATGGTATCCGGCACTGCGGATAGGCCGCGACATGGGAGCACACTGTGCTCCCCTACGGTAGAAAAAAGTCCTCTGCCGTCCCCCTATTTCAGAGCGGTCGCCGGTCTCTGGTCTGCGCCAAGCTAAGAAACAAAGGGAAACGGGAGTTAAGAGGGTAGAAACCGCAGGTGTCTACCCTCTTGCCCACCGCCGTGGGTACGGCGAATCTTCTGCCGTCCGCAGACGGCAACTCTCCGCTGAGGTTCAGCGAAAAACTTTCCGCCCGGACAGCGAGTATTGCTAACGCGACTCGTGTGCCCCGCCTAATCGGTGCAGGAAAAGCCTGACGCCCGGACAGGATGAACCGCCTGCGCGGTTCAAGCGCACCAAACCGCCTGTGCCGCAAACACCCTTCCGCAATCTGCAAACAGATAACGAAAAAGCCACCGAAAACACGTTTCGATGGCTTTTCTCATTACTTGTCCAGATTGAAACGCTTCTTGAAGCGATCAACACGTCCGCCGGTGTCTACCAGCTTCTGCTTACCCGTGAAGAAGGGGTGGCACTTGGAGCAAACGTCAACGACGATGTTCTCCTTGGTGGAGCCGGTCTCAATGACATTGCCGCAGGCACAGCGGATCGTGGTCTGCTTGTAGTCGGGATGGATGCCCTGTTTCATGTTGTTTCACCTCTTTCCACGGATATGTTTACATATCTCCAACAGTCGTAAATTTATCTTACCACATGTTTTCCGAAAATGCAAGCATTATTTTTCATAAATCAGATTTTCTTCTTTCCAGCCCTCGAGCACGGGAATCATGGAAGCGGCAAGCTGCTTTGCGCCTGCCAGATCGTGCAGCAGATAATTGCCGCACTCAATGCGGCTCGCGCCCGGAATCTCGCCTTCGTAAGCGGCGATAAACGCCATGCTCTCCTGCACGAGCGCAATCGCATCCGACGGCTTCATATCGCGCACAAGGAAGTAGAAGCCGGTCTGACAGCCCATCGGACCGCAGTAGATGATCTGATCGGCAAACTTCGAGTTGCGCGCATACGTTGCAAACAGGTGTTCAAACGTGTGACCCGCCGCAGGCTGGATGTAAGTACCCGCATTCGGGTACACCATTCTGATATCATAGGTGGTGATGTCGCCGTCGATACGCGAGGTATACATACCCGGCTTCAGTTTATCATGGTTTACTTCAAAGCTGGCAATTCGTTTCATGCCTTTGCCTCCTTTTCTACATCAAGGAACCGAAGTTCCGAGCGGTATTCGCGCCAGAGCAAAATATACGAGATAAAGAATGCTGCGATTTCTGCAATCGGGAACGCATACCATACCGCATTCAGGCCAAACTGCTGACCCAGCAGCCATGCCGCCGGAAGGATAACGACCAGCTGACGGCAGACAGACACGATCAGGCTGTTCATGCCGCGTGCGGTTGCCTGAAACATTGTGGAATTAATGATACCGAACGCTGCACCGAGGAAGGACAGGCTGATGGTCTTGAGCGCCGGAACGCCGACCTCAATCATCTCCTGTGCTGCCGCTGCATCGGACTTGTCCACAAACAGCATGAGCATCTGCTCGGGCAGCAGCTGGAACAGCACCAGACCAAGCGCCATAATGACGACAGCCGCCGTCAGCGTGATCTTGTACGCCCCCATCAGACGCTTGCGGTTGCGTGCGCCGTAGTTGTAGCCCATAACCGGCAGCGCACCCTGATTGAGTCCGAATACCGGCATAAAGACGAAGGTCTGCAGCTTGAAATACACACCGAGTACGTTGACCGCCGTCTGCGAGAAGGCAATCAAAATACCGTTCATACCGGCCGTCATAACGGAAACGACGCTCTGCATGACAATACCCGGCAGGCCGACACGGTAAATGTCCTTGATCGTCTGTCCGCGCCACTTGAACTCGCGCATGTTAACATTCAACACCTTCTGACGACGGAACACGCCCCACAGACCAAGCGCCATGCCGAAGATCTGGCCGATAACGGTCGCGAGCGCCGCGCCACGAATACCCATCTCCGGGAACGGACCGATACCGAAGATCATCAGCGGGTCGAGGATGATGTTGATGATCGCACCGGTCAGACCCTGACACATCGGGATGATCATGTTGCCGCCGGACTGCTGGATCTTCTCGCACATCATCGAGATCATAACAAAAATACTCATGCCGACCGCAAGGTGCGAATACTGGATAGCGTAAGCCGAAACCGCCTCGCTCGCACCGAATGCGCCGACGAATACACCCGAAAATCCCCAGCCGAGGATGAAGAATGCGATGCCGCCAACAACCGCCAGCGCTACGCCGTGCTCTGCCGCCGAGTCCGCGTGCTTCTGGCGCTTTTCGCCCAGACGGCGTGCGATCAGTGAGTTTACGCCGACACCGGTGCCGACACCGATCGCCACGACCAGCATCTGCAGCGGATATACGAGCGAAACCGCCGCCAGCGCATCCTGCGAATACTTGGCCACGAAGATACTGTCCACGATATTGTACAGCGCGTTGATGATCATGGAGATCATCGCCGGCAGTGCCATCGAGAAGATCAGCGGGCCCATTTGGGCGGTTCCCATTTTATTCTGTTGTTCCAAAAATTTCAGCCTCCCAACGTAAAAGGAAGCCGCGTTAGGATTTCTAACGCAGCTCCATACTCTCTTTCCTATATATAATAGGATATGATGCGTTATATTGCAAGTGTTTTTTACAGTTTATCCGCAAGTTCGGCAAAGGAATGCTCGACGAACACATCGCTGACCTGCCGGAGCGTGTCTTCGCCCTCCGCGTAGGCGGGCTCTGCCATACCGCAGAGCGCAAAACCGGCTTTTTTCGCCGTTACGCCCGCATACGGCGCATCCTCAAACACCATGCACTCGCCTGCTGTCAGGCCGAGGCGGCGGGCGGCTTCGAGATAGATGTCCGGCTCGTACTTGGGCACGCCTACGTCCTCGATGGTGAGCATGAACTCGAAATATTTCATCATGTCGCGGTCGATAAGCGCCTTCTCCGCGTGGCGGCGTGCCGTCAGCGTAGCGATGGCCATTTTGATGCCGCGTGCGCGCAGACCTTCGAGAAAATCGATCACGCCGTCCTTCGGCCGGGCAATCGTCTCGTAGCGCGAGGTAATCATCTCGTCCATGCCGTCGAGCATCTGCTGCTGGGTCAGCGGCAGGTTCGGATAGCGTTTCAGAAAATACTCCGCGACCTGCGGCTGGGAAAAGCCCTCGCATACCGCGTAGTCCGCGTCTGTGATGTGAACGTCGAACTGCGCAAGGTAGCGCTGTGTCAGTCGTTTCCAGACCGGCATGGAGTCCAAAAGCGTGCCGTCCATGTCGAAAATTGCACCTTTGAAATTCTGCATTGGTTTTGTTCCTTTCGAGAACGTATATCGTAGGGCGTGACGACCTCGGCACGCCGCTTTTTCAGCAACTGCACATGATTTACACGGCGCGCCGAGTCGTCGCGCCCTACGGATGGTTGGTTATTTGGTTTTTCGGTCGATATATCTCGGCTGGAGCTTGGAATAGATGATCTTCTGCTCACTGTACAGGCCGTAGTAGCCGGAGAGCATGTACGCGATGGCGATGACCAGTGCAAACAGCGCAAGGCTCTGACCGCCGAACAGCTCATACGCCAGCAGGATGGATGTAAGCGGCGAATTTGTCACGCCGCAGAACACGGCCGTCATACCGAGACCGGCCGCAAAGGACGGCGCCAGACCGAAAAATCCGCCGTAGGCGGCGCCGAAGGTCGCGCCGATGAACAGCACGGGCACGATCTCACCGCCTTTATAGCCGACACCGATGGTAATCGCCGTCAGCACCAGCTTGAGGAAAAACGCCTCGTATGCCGCGTGACCGGCAATCGCGTGTTCAATGACCTGCATGCCTGCACCGTTGTAGTCGCGCGTGCCGAGCAGCAGGCTGATGAGCACCACGACCGCGCCGCCAACCGCAATGCAGGCGTACTGGTTCGGCAGAAAATGCTTGAACAGATGACCGATTTTATGGAAGATGACGCACACGAGCGCACTCAGTCCGGCGCAGACCATGCCGAACGCCACCAGCTTTACAATGAGCAGCACATCCGTATTTTCCGGCACACCGGAGAGCGTAAACGCGGTCGTGCCGCCGCCAAGCTGCAGCGCTACCTGATGCGCGATCACGCTCGCGAGGATGGACGGAAACAGCGCCGCGTAGTACATCACGCCCACGCTGATAACCTCCATTGCGAACACGCTCGCCGCAAGCGGTGTGCCGAACAGTGCCGAAAAGCACGCCGCCATACCGCACATGGTAATGGTGCGGGAATCCTTGTCGTCCAGGTGCATCAGATGTCCGATATTGCCCGAAATCGCACCGCCGAGCTGCAACGCCGCACCTTCTCGTCCGGCAGAGCCGCCGCACAGGTGGGTCAGCACCGAGGTGATAAAGATGCTCGGAGCAAGCCGCAGCCGCACCGGATGATCCTGCCGCACCGAGGTCAGGATGAAGTTGGTGCCGCGTTCAAGCGGCATATCCATTTTACTGTACCAGAGCGCGATAAACAGACCGACCAGCGGCAGAAAATACAGCGTCCAGCTGTATTCCTGACGGGTTTCGGTCGCCCATTCGAGGGCGTGCTCAAACGCCGCGCCGACTGCGCCCACCACCACGCCGATAATGACTGCAAACAGGCACCACCGCGCAAACGCGCTGATATTGCGCCGCACGCGGTACCACGAACCGTACAGCCGCCGCAGCAGACGGCGTCCCGGCTTATTATTCTGAGGCATAGCGCCCCTCCCCCTTCATGCAATCTCATTTCCGATAAGAATTGCCCCGCAGAGATAACCTGTGGGGCAATTTGTGAGTAAACTATGCTTATTTGCTCGTAGATGCGGTTTCCTTGAGCACAACATCGTGTGCGCCGCCCTCGACGATCGAGGTTGCGGATACCAGCGTGATCTTTGCCTTCTTCTGGAACTCCGGAATGGACAGAGAGCCGCAGTTGCACATGGTGGAACGGACCTTGCTCAGGGTCAGACCGAGGTTGTCCTTCAGCGAGCCTGCGTACGGAACGTAGGAGTCAACGCCTTCCTCGAAGGACAGCTTCTTGTCGCCGCCCATGTCGTAGCGCTGCCAGTTGCGGGCACGAGCAGAGCCCTCGCCCCAGTATTCCTTCATGTAGCTGCCATTGATGTTGACCTTGTTCGTCGGGGACTCGTCAAAACGAGAGAAGTAGCGGCCGAGCATGAGGAAGTCAGCGCCCATAGCCAGCGCCAGCGTGCAGTGATAATCGTGAACGATACCGCCGTCCGAGCAGATCGGAATGTAGATGCCGGTCTCCTCGAAATACTCGTCACGAGCGGCTGCAACCTCGATCAGAGCGGTAGCCTGACCGCGGCCGATGCCCTTCTGCTCACGGGTGATGCAGATGGAGCCGCCGCCAATACCGACCTTGATGAAGTCCGCGCCGGCCTCAGCGAGGAAACGGAAACCCTCGCGGTCAACAACGTTGCCCGCGCCGACCTTTACACTGTCGCCGTACTTTGCGCGTACCCAGGACAGAGTGCGGCTCTGCCACTCGGAGAAACCCTCGGAGGAGTCGATGCAGAGAACATCTGCGCCGGCCTCAACCAGTGCCGGAACACGTTCTGCGTAGTCACGGGTGTTGATGCCTGCGCCGACTACATAACGCTTGTGCTCATCGAGCAGCTCAAGAGAGTTTGCCTTGTGGCTGTCGTAGTCCTTGCGGAATACCATATAAACCAGATGCTGCTTGTCGTCTACCAGCGGCAGAGAGTTCAGCTTGTTGTCCCAGATGATGTCGTTTGCGATCTTGAGGCTGGTATCTGCCGGAGCGGTGATCAGCTTGTCAAACGGAGTCATGAACTCCTCAACCTTAACGCTGCGCTCCATGCGGGAAACGCGGTAGTCGCGGCTGGTGACAATGCCGAGCAGCTTGCCGTTAGCGGTGCCGTCATCGGTAACTGCCATGGTGGAGTGACCGGTGCGCTCCTTCAGCTTGAGAACCTCCTCAAGGGTGGTGTCCGGCTTTACGTTGGAGTCGGATACGATGAAGCCCGCCTTGTAGCTCTTTACGCGGGAAACCATGGCAGCCTCGCTCTCGATCGACTGCGAACCGAAGATAAAGGAGATACCGCCCTCCTGCGCCAGTGCGATCGCCATACGATCATCCGATACCGCCTGCATGATTGCGGAAACCATCGGAATGTTGGCATACAGCGCGGATTCCTCGCCCTTTTTGTACTTAACGATTGGTGTGCGCAGGCTTACGTTCGCCGGCATGCACTCCGCAGAGGAATACCCCGGTACCAGCAGATATTCGTTAAAGGTATGCGAAGGTTCACTGAAATAATACGCCATTTCGTCGTTCTCCTTTTCTCCAAATAGGTCGTTTTTGATAGTTAAGTTTATTATATCCTTTTTGCCCTGTAAAGTAAAGCGGGCATATGACGGTTTTTCACGATTTTTGCCGCATGCGTGTTATGCAATCCGTGCAAACGGCTGTCACGAAACCAGCCTCTGACAGATAGAAAAATCCGCAGACGTTCCCGTCTGCGGATTTTTCATTTGGAAATGAGGAATGAATGATGGTGGCATATTGAGGTTCTGCGGAGCCGTCCGGTATTTTTCCGGTGCCCCTTCGCTTTTGTTGTACTCAATTTACCATCGTGCGGCCGCAATGTCAATGCGTGCAAATGAATCTTAACACACTCTTAACTGCTGTGCGGTCGAATGCCGTCAGGTCTCGTCGAGCGACACCCATTCGGTATCGCCGGTGTGGAAAAAGTACAGCACGCAGGCACGGACCGGTCTGCCGTAAATCTCATGCACAGCACGCGCGTAGGCGGCCAGCTGCGGACGGTACTGCTCGGCTCTCTCGACCGCACCACCCTTCTTGATGCGGTCGGTCTTGAAATCAAGGATAACAAAGCCGTCCCCGGTTTCGATCAGGCAGTCGATAACGCCCTGCAGGAGCACGTTTTCCTCGGGTGCATCCGCCGCGACCGGAAAATACGCTTGCACCGGAACAAGCACGGAGAACTTGAACTCACGCCGCACCTTGTTTTCCGCCATAAAGGTTTTGTACAGGTCGGAGGCGAAAAACCGTTCGATCTTGCGTTTATCCACAGCATACGCCTGTTCTGTGGACAAAATCTTCTTTTCCGCCAAACGATTCAGCTCGTTTTCCACGCCGTTCGGCGCACAGGCGGCGTCAAAGTCGCAGAACTGCATGAACAGGTGGTGTGCTGTACCGACCTCGGCAGGCGTCAGCTTCTTTTCTCCCTGCTCGAACAGCGGCGCGCGCAGCTGCACCTCCTTTCGCGGAGGCGGTGTCTGCTCGGCGGCCTCGTCTGCGCGGTAGCCGCGGCCGACACCGGTGGCGGTCAGCTTGCTCGGCAGATCCGCGAGGTAAGCATGCGGGTAGTCGAAGTGCGGCTGCACGGTGCAGTCGCCGGTCTCCCTGTCCTCGAAACGCAGGATTTCAGTTTCCTGCGGCTGCAGGTCGCTCGGATAATACACCTTGAGTGTGAATGCGTCATTGTCCGTGCCGTGCTCGGGCACCTCAGGCGCATACTCCTCGCGGAACGCACGCGCGCACGGATGCCGCAGCAGCGGTGTCAGAATCCACGCAAGCGGCGTGCGCGCCGCGCCCATGGCGTACTGCGGCAGCTCATCGAGCGATGCCAGCAGCGACCATTTTTTCAGCGAATTCCGCAGGCTGCCGGTGGCTGCCGTCAGAATCAGTTTTTCCTTGGCGCGCGTCATCGCTACATATAATACGCGCAGCTCTTCGGATATCATCTCGCGGCGCATCTGCACCGAGACCGCAATGCGCTCGGCGGTGTCGTACTGCACACCGCGGTCACGGTCGCGGCACTTGCTGCCGAAGCCGAGGTTCTGGTGCACGAGCACCGGCTCCTTGAGGTCGCTGTCGTTGAACTGCTTGGCGCAGTCCGCCACGATAACAACCGGAAATTCCAGTCCCTTGGACTTGTGGATGGACAGAATGCGGACCGCACCGCCGGTGGCCTCGGCGCCGACCGTCTGGAAATCCTCGCCCTGTTCGAGCATGCCGCGCAGCAGGCGCACAAAGTCAAACAGGCCGCGGAAGCCCTGTCCCTCAAACGAGCGCGCCCGCTCGAAGAATGTCAGCAGGTTGCTCTGGCGCTGTGCGCCGTTCGGCAGCGCGCCGTACAGGCCGAGTGCACCGGTCTGATCGTAAATCTCCCACAGCAGGCGGTACACCGGCTGATCGCACGCAAAAGTGCGCAGAAAGTCCAGCCGCTGCAGAAAGGTTTCCACCTTCGGGAAATCCGTTCTCGACTGCAAAAGCGCGTCATAATAGCTGATCTTGCGATCCACAAGGCGAATATCTGCCAGTTCCTGCTCGGTGAAGCCGAACAGCGGCGAGCGCATCACACCGATAAGGTCAACGTCCTGCCTCGGATTGTCAATGACGCTGAGCAGCGACACCATTGTGCCGACCTCGGCAGTCTCCAGCAGGCCGCCGCGCTGCTCGGCGCTGGCTGTTACGCCGATACGCTCCAGCTCCGCAATGTAGGTCGGCGCCTTGCTTCTGGGCGAGCGCAGCAGGATTACGATGTCACCCGGCGTGACCGGACGCAGCCTTCCGGTCTGCTTATCCGTCACCGGAAAGCCTTCATCGAGCAGCGCACGAATGCGCTTCGCGGCAAGCCGTGCTTCGAGTTCGGTCTTGTCCGGCGCATCATCGTCCTCGCCGAGTCCGTCCGCGTCCACGAGCAGGACTTCGGTCTTGTACCGCGCATTTCCGGACTCCGGATAGTAGTCCGCGCCGAGGTGCAGCGCCTCCTTGTCCGTGTACACGAGATCGCCCACGGTCTCGCCCATGACGGCGGCAAACAGATAGTTGCACGCGTCCAGCACGGCCGCTCGTGAACGGAAATTCTGCCCGAGCACGACACGGCGCGGCTGCCCGTCAGCGGCGTCTGCCACCTCACCGAAGCTGCGGTATTTCTCAAGGAAAATGGACGGGTCAGCCAGTCGAAAGCCGTAAATGCTCTGCTTGACGTCACCGACCATGAACAGGTTGGTCTCGTCTCTGGAGAGTGCACGGAAGATGGCATCCTGCACGGCGTTGGTGTCCTGATACTCGTCCACCGCAATTTCGGTGAACTGCTCGGACATGGTTTTCGCCAGTGCAGACGGCCTGCCGTCTGTGTACAGCAGACGCACGGCAAAGTGCTCCAAATCGTTGAAATCCGCAGCATTTCTCGCACGTTTCGCTGCCGTAAAGGCATCGTCAAAGGCGTTTACCATGTCAATGAGTGCGAACAGCGCGGGGGCTGTCAGGCCGCGGTCGTACTCCGCTTCTTCTGCGGTGACGGTCAGCCATTTCTCCCGAATGTTATTGGCAACGCCTTCCACTCCTCGCGCATGGCCTTGATCTGCTCGAGGAACGCCTTGTCCTCAAATTTTCTCGCGGCCTTCAGTCGGTCAAACGAAATCGACCGGGCAGCCTTCACGCAGTCATCCCAGCTGCCGCCAAACAGTGCGTCCAGCAGATGCTCGGCCTGATTTAAGTCGCTCGTCAGCGCGGGCAGATAGTTGTCCGCCAGCTCATCAATGCCGGTCAATTCATCCACAGCCATGTGCAGAAATGCCGCACCGTGCTGTGCCGCCGACTTCGCCTGCTCGCGCAGAACACGGCCGTGCGGCGTGTCCATGCCGCGCGTGTACAATCCGGCGCGCACATCCTCGAGGAACGCCCGCGGATCAGGATGCGCCTGAATCTTCTCGTAGGTGCCGAGAATGACCTCGCCCAGCTTTTTATCGTCGCGCCCCGCCGTCAGCAGGTCGCAGAGCGCGAAAAACTTCTCATCCGCCTGCTCGTAGGCCGTGTCGAGCACTTCTTCGAGCACCTCGGCGCGAAGCAGCTTGCCCTCGTTTTCGTCCATCAGGCGGAAGTCGGGTGCAATACCGAGCACTGCCGCCTGCTCGCGCGCGAGCGACAGACACAGCGCGTGCACGGTCGTGATTTTCGCGCGGTGCACGAGGAACAGCTGCCGCCGCAGACGGGTATCCCGCGGTTTGCGGCTACAGCCGCACCAAGGGCCGCACCGATTCGCTCACGCATTTCGGCTGCCGCTGCGCTGGTAAAGGTAACCAGCAGCAGGCGGTCGATATCGACCGGATCGTTCTCGTCCGTCAGCCGCCGGAGCACACGCTCGGTCAGTACGGCCGTCTTGCCCGAGCCGGCTGCCGCCGAAACCAGCAGTGCACCGCCGCGATCGTCGATCGCGGTCTGCTGATCAGGTGTCCACTTCGGCATTGTCGTCCCCTCCTAACTGCTCCCAGAATTCCTTGTCCTTGATGTTTTTCAGCCAGCGCACCTTGTCTCCGGCGGTCTCATCGAACCGGCAGGCTGCCCGGAAATCACACCATTCGCAGTAGCTGCGGTCGGTCTTGCGCGGGTTGGCTTCAATGCTGCCGTTTCGCAGAGCCTGTCCCATTTCGAGTAGCTTTTTCTGCGTATAGCGTGCCAGTCTGCCGAATTTCGCCAGATCAGCTACCGCAGACTTGGCGGCAAGCGTCGCTCGTCCTCGCCCTTCCTTGTCTTGATAGAGACCGGAATAAACCGTCCGTCACCTTCCAGACCGTGCTCCATCGCCTCGAGCAGCGACATATCGTCGCTCAGCAGACCCGAACGCCGCAGCGCCTTGTCGCGCAGGATGCGCAGCCCGTCCTCGTCCGTGTCGCGCGCCGCATCCGGCAGCTCATCGCGTACCGGAACATACAGCACGCCTGCCGGTACGATTTCGTTCAGCTCGGCGGTCAGGCGGGCACGATAGCGGTCCAGACCCTCCTGCTGCAGCGTGTATAGATAGATGATAAGCTGCATGTTGAGTCCGTACCAGATGTCGGACAGCGAAAATGACTTTTTGCCGCTTTTGTAGTCCATAACGCGCAGATAGAGACGACCGTTTTTGATGTAGCCGTCCACGCGGTCCACCTTGCCGGAGAGTGAAACCGACACATCGCCGTCCTCGCACTGCACGGGCGGCAGGTCGCCGCTGCGCGAGAAGTCCAGCTCATAGTCAATCGGCGCAAAGTCGGATACGCGCAGTTCTTCGATCACGTTGTCGAGGATCTGCTCCACGGCGCGCACCAGTCGGCGGAACAGGTATTGGAAGCGCGCGGTTTTATTCTCCAGGCCGCCAAGCTCCTCCGCGACATACTGCCGTACCGCTTCACGGCAGGCTTTCCGCACGGTCGGCTGATCGGCATGGGCGGCGCCGCCCTCGCACTTTCCAAGGGTATCCAGCGCATGCTCGAGCACATAGTGGATGAACGTGCCGGTCGAGAGCGCATCAAACCTCGCCACGCGGCGCGGCTTGGCCTTGAGGCCGTACTGCATAAAGAACGCAAACCGGCAGGAATAGAACGTATCCACGCGCGAAGCGGTCAGATTAAGACTTTTTCCGTACAAGCCGTCAATCGTGTGCGGACTGCTCAGCGGTCCTCTGCCGCGCCGCTGCGCCTGCGCGTTTTTGACTCGCTCATCATCCTTATAGTAGTCATAGGCGGCCCGCACAGCGGCTGTCCGGTCGCCCGAAAGATACGCGCACGCAAGTTCGACCGCCGGTCGTTCCGCCTGCAGGCGGTCGCGCACGGTCTCCGTCCGGTGGGTGGAAAACGGCACATCCGGCAGCAGCTCCCGCACTGTGTTCACGAAGTAGGACGGCCGCGTTTCACCGCCGCCTGCGTCGATGGTGTGATACGTCAGCAGCAGCTCGTCTGTCGGGCACGCGAGTGCCCGATAGAGCGTTTCCTGCTCCATCAGCAGGCGTTCCTCGCCGTAGGCTTTGAGTTCCACGCCGAGCGCATCCATTTTGTCGCGGTCCATGTCACTCAGCAGCGAGGTCGAGGACGGGGTTTTCGGTATCAGGCCGTCGTTAACGCCCAGCAGGATGACATATTTCGCATTTTCCGTACACGCACGCTCGATGTTGCCGCAGGTCACGCGGTCGAGCGAAACCGGAATCGTACCCACATCGTACTCGCCGAGCACCAGCCGGAACAGCTGCGCGAAACGGTCGAGCGTCAGCGGCATATCCCCGCACACCCACGCGAACTGCTCCATCGCAGAAACCAGGATTTCCCACAGCTGGCGGTACTCGTCGGCCAGCTGCAGACGCCCCGCCTGCTCGTGTCCGGCGGCGCGGTCGGTCATGCGCTGCGGCGCGTCCACCGCGAGAAGGAATGCATAGAGCGCACGCACGCAGTCACCTGCAGGCTGCTCACCTGCAAGTGCCTCGCGCAGTGCGGAGAACGGCGCGATTGCCCGTTTGCGGAGTGTGTTCAGTTCGGCAAGCTGCGCCTTCGCATTCTCGTCGATGGACAGACCATAGCCGTCCGGATGCTCGGTCCACTCGCGTTCCCATGCTCCGCCGCGGACGTTCCAGGTGAGCACATAGTTCTCTAATTTATCAATTTCGTCCCAATCCAAGCCCGCAAGTCCGGTCTTGAGACAGGAGACAGATCTTCATATCGGAAGTGATTTCGTACCGCCTCGAGTGCATTTGTGACCAGCGCCATCGGCGGACGGGACAGCAGATCCGGCTTTTCCGCGAGGAACACCGGAATGTCGTACCGCGCCATCGCCATTGCGAGAAACGCGCTGTACGGCTCGATATCGCGTGCCGCAACCACAAAATCGCGGCAGCGCGCGCCTTCGTCCCGCACCTTGCGCCGAATGTAAGCCGCCGCGTGCTCGCACTCGTCAAACGGCGAAGCCGCCTCGTACAAACGAACGCCAGCCGCGCTCTCCTGCGGGGTGCGCACCGGCAGCAGGCTTTCGCGTTCGAGCGCAGCCAGTCCCGCCGGTCGAGCCACCTTGCTTTCGCCCAGTTCGATGCGCTCGACCATCTGGTTATGATGCTTTGCCATCCGGGTTAATCTCTGCACTGTTTTACAGCCGGTAAGGAAAATCTCCGGGTAATCCGTATCACAGGTTACCGCCGCAGAGAGCGGCACACCCGCTGCCAGCATGGCATCGACCACTGCACTTTCCTGCACGGTAAAGCCGAGAAAACCATCCAGATAGACCGCTGCACCGTCCAGCGTGTGGCTTTCTGCCAGGCGGTCGCGCAAATGTGTCAGACGGTCTCTCGGGTCGGGCAGGGACTCCTCGCACAGGCGCTCGTAGGCTGTTAAAATCTGTGCAAGATCGGATAATTTTTCTGCAAGTACCGCGTCCTCACTTTCCTCGGCAGCCGCAAACAGCGTCTCCGGTGCGACCGCACAGGTTTTGCACTCGTCGATCAGCCGCAGCGCCTCCTGCAGCAGCTCCGGCTTGTCTGCCAGACCCTTCCACGCACTCAGCCCCCCCTGCACACGGCGTGCCGCCTCCTGCAAGGTCAAAAGCTGACCTGCCGGCGTCAGCATCTGCTGTGCCAGTCCGCCGACCTCAGAGAACACACGGTCAGCCAATCGCGAGAACGTCAGCACCTCGGCCGTGCGTGCGCCGTGGTTGTGCGTGGCTGCGGCAAGCCGCCGCTCCATCAGGTGCGAGTTCAGCTCGGGCACGAGCAGAATCTGCCGTCCCTCTCCCCTTTCACTCAGCGCCGCGATCTCCCGCAGGATGGCCGTTGTCTTGCCGCTTCCCGCTCGTCCGGTCCAGATCCGCATGGCACACTCTCCTTTCGTTTCATAGCTATTTGATTATAGCACAACCGGAGCAAATTGAAAATTGGTAATGGAAAACGGAAAATTATCAATAACAACCGTATGGTCATTTTATATTTTCTGTGCGTTATCAGCGTATTTTCCAGTCTTTTTCGAACTTTTACAGCGTTTTGTTTGCATTCACATATTCTGTAAAATTATTTTTTCAAAAAACTCTTGCATTTTTCTCCGCTTGGGACTATACTTTCCTCAGGCGGAACAATAAAGGCTCTGCCCCGCAAAACCAAATATTTGATTCTTCAGGCAGGGTGCAATTCCCTACCGGCGGTACAGCCCGCGAGCGGATGCCATTCGGCGGAAGCATGATTCGGTGAAATTCCGAGGCCGACAGTATAGTCTGGATAAAAGAAGAATGCGCGGAAAGATTTTCCGTTGTTTGCTGTTCTGAAATGCCGATTCGGTGTTTCAGACTTTTTATTTTCACAATGCTTTTTTCAGCGTCCCGAAGATTCTGTCTTTGGGACGTTTTTTTGGCTGTCGCCAAACTATCGTGAAATTTTCTACAGAATTATTATATCAGGTGATTCTATGCAGGAGCAAAAACAGGAATATATGCGTCAGGCGTTGGCGCTGGCCCAGCGCGGAGCCGGTCACGTCAATCCGAATCCGATGGTCGGCTGCGTCATCGTCAAGGACGGAAAAATCATCGGTGAAGGCTGGCACGAGCACATCGGCGGCCTGCATGCCGAGCGCAACGCGTTCGCGCACTGCACCGAGGACTGCACAGGCGCAGACCTGTACGTCACGCTCGAGCCGTGCTGCCACTGGGGACGCACGCCGCCGTGCACAGACGCAGTCATCGAGCACAAGATCGGCCGCGTGTTCGTCGGCTGCCTCGACCCGAACCCGCTGGTAGCCGGCAAAGGCGCACAGATCCTGCGCGACGCAGGCATTGAAGTCGAGACCGGCGTGTGCGAGGACGAATGCCGCCGCGTGAATGAAGTCTTCTTTCACTACATCACGCACAAAACGCCGTTTGTGACGCTCAAGTACGCGATGACGCTGGACGGCAAAATCGCCGCGCACACAGGCGACAGCCGCTGGGTTACCGGCGAGACCGCCCGCCGTAATGTACACGAAACGCGCAACCGGCTGCCCGCCATCATGGTCGGCATCGGCACCGTGCTTGAGGACGATCCGCTGCTCACCTGCCGCATTGACGGCGGGCGCGATCCGATCCGCATAATCTGCGACAGCCGCGCACGCACGCCGATCGACAGCAGAATCGTACAGACGGCAAACAAAATCCCGACCTATATCGCGGTCGTCGGTCGAAATGAGCGCACCGCTGAACTGGAACGGCACGGTGTACACATTCTCGAATGCAAAACGAAAGACGAGCGCGTAGACCTTGCCGACCTGATGCACCAGCTCGGCGCACTCGGCATCGACGGCATATTGCTTGAAGGCGGTTCGGCACTTGCGTTCTCCGCGCTGCAGGCCGGTGTGGTGCACCGCGTGCAGGCGTACATCGCCCCGAAAATCATCGGCGGTGCAGGCGCAAAAAGTCCGGTCGGAGGTCTGGGATTTGACAAGATGGTGCAGGCGCTTCCGCTGAAGGACGTGACCTGCACGCCGATGGGCGAAGATTTCCTGCTTGAAGGGAGATTGTAATGTTTACTGGACTTATCGAAGAAATCGGTACGGTGCGGCGCATCGAGCGCGGCGCAAAGGGCGCTCGGCTGACGATTGCGGCAGATACCGTGCTGGAAAATACCAAAATCGGCGACAGCATTGCCACGAACGGCGTATGTCTGACCGTGGTCGCGCTGACGGATGACAGCTTCAGCGCCGACGTGATGGCGGAGAGCCTGCGGCGTTCCGCGCTCGGCAGTCTGCAGAGCGGCTCGCTGGTCAATCTGGAGCGCGCGATGCCTGCCGACGGACGGTTCGGCGGTCATATCGTATCCGGCCATATCGACGGCACCGGCTCGGTTCTCTCGCAGCGGCGCGAGGACAACGCCGTGTGGGTGACGATCAAAACACCGGCTCCCCTGCTCCGGTACATCGTCGAAAAAGGCTCGATCGCCATTGATGGCGTCAGCCTTACCGTGGCGGCTGTGACGGACACCGACTTTTCGGTCTCCATCATCCCGCACACCGGCGCACAGACCATTCTGCTCGGCAAAAAGCCGGGCGAGCCGGTCAACCTCGAATGCGATGTGATCGGCAAATACGTTGAAAAAATGCTCACGCCGCACAAATCCAGCGGTATTACAATGGATTTTCTTGCACAACACGGATTTTAACGGAGGTTTTCTTTTATGGAATATCAGTTCAATACAGTTGAAGAAGCGCTCGAAGAACTTCGCGCCGGACACCTCATCCTCACCATCGACGACCCGGACCGCGAGAACGAGGGCGACCTCATCTGCGCCGCACAGTTCGCCACGACCGAAAACGTCAACTTCATGGCGACCCATGCCAAGGGCCTGATCTGCACACCGATGAGTGAGCAGGTTGCGCTCCGTCTCGGTCTGGAGCAGATGGTAAAGGTCAACACGGACAACCACCACACCGCGTTCACGGTCTCCATCGACCATGTGGACACCACGACCGGCATTTCCGCCGAGGAACGCGGCTTTACCTGCCGCAAATGTGCGGATATCCACACCAAGCCGGAGGAGCTCCGCCGTCCGGGACACGTTTTCCCGCTTGTTGCACGCCGCGGCGGTGTGCTGACCCGCAACGGCCACACCGAGGCGACTGTCGATCTGTGCCGTCTGGCCGGACTCGAGCAGTGCGGTCTGTGCTGTGAGATCATGCGCGATGACGGCACGATGATGCGCACGCCCGAGCTGATGGAGAAGGCCAAAGAATGGGGTCTCAAGATCATCACCATCAAGGACCTGCAGGACTACTGCCGCCGTCATGATAAGCACGTTGTCCGCGAAGCTTGTGCGAAAATGCCCACCCGTTTCGGTGAGTTCCGCATCTACGGCTACGTCAACGACCTGACCGGCGAGCACCATGTTGCGCTCGTCAAGGGCGAGATCGGCGATGGCAAGAACCTGCTCTGCCGCGTACACTCCGAGTGCCTGACCGGCGACGTGTTCGGTTCCCGCCGGTGCGACTGCGGTCAGCAGCTGGCGGCAGCCATGCAGCAGATTGACAAGGAAGGACGCGGCGTGCTGCTCTATATGCGCCAGGAAGGCCGCGGAATCGGTCTGATCAACAAGCTGAAGGCGTATGAGCTGCAGGAAAAGGGCTTCGATACAGTCGAGGCAAACGTAAAGCTCGGCTTTGCGCCCGACCTGCGTGAATACTGGATCGGCGCTCAGATTCTGCAGGACCTCGGCGCAAAGGAGCTGCGCCTGCTGACCAATAATCCGGAGAAGATTTACGGTCTGGACGGTTTTGGTGTAGAGATCACCGAGCGCGTGCCGATCGAGATCGCACCGCAGAAGGACGACGCGTTCTACCTCAGAACCAAGAAAATTAAGATGGGTCACCTCTTTAGTGAAACATTGTAATCAATCTATCCCGCAGGGCGGGATGACCTCACCTCGCCCTGCAATATATCTGTTCACCATATTGAAAGGAAGATTTTAAGATGAAGGTACTCGAAGGCAAGTTAGTAGCAACCAAGGGCAAGTTTGCAATCGTTGGTGCACGTTTCAACGAATTTATCGTTTCCAGCTGATCTCCGGCGCGGAGGACACGCTGGTACGTCACGGTGTGGACACGGATGACATCACGCTCGTATGGGTTCCGGGTGCATTTGAGATTCCGCTGGCGGCGCAGAAGCTGGCGCAGAGCGGCAAGTATGATGCAGTTATCTGCCTCGGCGCGGTTATCCGCGGCTCGACCAGCCACTACGACCTCGTGTGCAACGAGGCTGCCAAGGGCATTGCACAGGTCAACCTGCAGACCGGTGTGCCGGTGACCTTCGGCGTGGTTACCACCGAGAACATCGAGCAGGCCATCGAGCGCGCAGGCACCAAGGCCGGCAACAAGGGCGCAGATGCAGCGATTGCGGCTCTCGAGCTGGCAAACCTGCTGCCGCAGCTCTAAAATTGTGCAAAAAAAAAATGCTCTCTGATGATTCAGAGAGCATTTTTATTTACCATCCTCAATTCTCCATTTTCCTCCTGCAGACGAAAAACCACCCGAGAAAATCCCGGGTGGTTTTCTTTATTCTACCGAGCCTTCTCCGCCCATGAGCGCGGTCAGCTCCTCAATCCGCTCCAGTGGGAACGGCGGGAACGCCACCGGCTTCATGGCGATGGACATCAGCTTCATCGGGTTATCGTCCGCCGCTGCGCGGTTAGAGTGCAGTACACCGCGCCTGCCGGTACGACCGGACGGCCGCACACCCTGCAGGTGAAGCTGTCGTCGCAGGCGTGCGTTTTGTAATAACCCTTTTGATATTGCTTGCGTTTATTCTCCCGATTCATGAGAATTCCTCCTGAAAAGTCGATATTATTCGTCCTTTGGGGAGGTGGTTTATGGGTTCAGCCGACCTCCCGGTCAGCTTACCGAATCCAATTCGCCGTATTTCTTCAAAAAGCAAAGCTCCTTTAATTATTTATCCTTAAGTGCGTCCTTTACCTTATCCCAGAAGCTCTTGCGCTTGACCTGATTCTCGTCGGTAGACGTTTCCTCGAACTCACGCAGCAGCTTTTTCTGCTTGTCGGACAGGTTCTTCGGCACCTCGATGTTTACGCGGACGTACTGGTCGCCGCGACCGCGGCCGTTGACATTCTGAATGCCCTTGCCGCGCATGCGGAACGTCGTACCGGTCTGCGTGCCTTCCGGAATCTTGTACTCGATGCGGCCGTCGATGGTCGGCACCTGCAGCGTATCGCCGAGTGCGGCCTGTGCGAACGAAATCGGAATATCGACATGTACATCCGAGCCGTTGCGGGTAAAGATCGGATGCGGACGGATGGCAACCGTTACGAACAGATCGCCTGCGGGACCGCCGTTCACGCCTGCATTGCCCTGACCGCGCTGCTGGATGGACTGACCATCGTCGATACCTGCCGGAATGTTGACCTTGAACTTGCGGGTCTTGCGGACACGACCCTGACCGCCGCACTTCGGACACGGCTTCTTGATGATCTTGCCGGTGCCGCGGCAGTTCGGGCAGGCGCCCTGCGTCTGGAACATGCCGAGCGGCGTGCGCTGGGTCTGCGTAACAACGCCGGTGCCGCGGCAGTTCGGACAGGTCTCCGCCGTGGTGCCCTTTGCGGCACCTGTGCCGCCGCAGTCGTCACAGGATTCGATGCGCTCGACCGTGATCTCCTTCTCACAGCCGAATGCGGCTTCCTCGAAGGACAGGATCACCGTCTGACGGATGGATTCGCCTCGCTGCGGTGCGTTGCGGCGGGACGACCGTCCGCCACCAAAGCCGCCGCCGAAGAATGAGCCGAACAGGTCGCCCAAATCGCCCATGTCAAAGCCGCCGCCGTAGCCGCCTGCACCGGCGCCGCCGCCGTAACTCGGGTCAACGCCGGCAAAGCCGAACTGGTCGTACTTGGCGCGCTTCTCCTTGTCGGACAGCACCTCGTATGCTTCGTTTACTTCCTTGAACTTATCCGCAGCCTCCGGATTATCCTTGTTGAGGTCCGGGTGGTACTTGCGCGCCAGCTTGCGGTATGCCTTTTTCAGCTCATCATCACTTGCGCCCTTCTGTACGCCGAGCACTTCATAATAATCTCTTTTATCAGCCATAAAAAATCATCCTATACACAGGGATAGGCGCACCAAAGTGCGCCTCTCCATTAGAGTGGAGTGTGGAGAGTGAAGAGTGAGGAGTTTTTCTCTCCACTCTTCACTCTTCTATCTTCACTCTTGCTTATTACTTATTGTCGTCGTCCTTAACCTCGGTGAAGTCAGCGTCTACAAAGTCGCCCTGCTGGCCGCCCTGTGCGCCTGCACCCGGCTGGCCGCCCATGTTCGGGTCGCCCTGCGGTGCCTGCTGCTGATAGATCTTGCCGGCCAGATCGGAGAACTTCTTGGACAGACCTTCGGTTGCAGCCTTGATCATATCGGTATCGGTGCCCTTGAGCGCTCCTTAACCTTTTCGATCTCAGCCTGAACGCCTGCCTTCTCATCTGCGGACAGCTTGTCGCCCAGATCGGTCAGTGCCTTCTCGGACTGGAATACCAGCTGCTCAGCGTTGTTGCGAACCTCAACTGCTTCCTTGTTCTTCTTATCCTGCTCAGCGTACTGCTCAGCCTCGTGCATTGCCTTGTCGATCTCGTCCTGAGACAGATTGGTGGATGCAGTGATGGTGATCTTCTGCTCCTTGCCGGTGCCGAGATCCTTAGCGGATACGTTTACGATGCCGTTTGCGTCGATATCGAAGGTAACCTCGATCTGAGGAATGCCGCGCGGTGCCGGAGCGATGCCGTCGAGGGTGAAGCGGCCGAGGGTCTTATTGCCCGCAGCCATCTCGCGCTCGCCCTGCAGAACATGGATCTCAACCGACGGCTGGTTGTCAGCTGCAGTGGAGAAGATCTGGCTCTTCTTGGTCGGGATGGTGGTGTTGCGGTCGATCAGCTTGGTGCATACGCCGCCGAGGGTCTCAATGCCGAGGGACAGCGGAGTTACGTCGAGCAGCAGCACGTCCTTGACCTCGCCGCCAAGTACGCCGCCCTGAATGGATGCGCCGATTGCTACGCACTCGTCCGGGTTGATGCCCTTGAAGCCTTCCTTACCGGTGATGCCCTTAACAGCCTCCTGTACAGCCGGGATACGGGTGGAACCGCCAACCAGCAGAACCTTGGACAGATCGGAAGCGGACAGACCAGCGTCGCTCATAGCCTGACGAACCGGGCCCATGGTGCGCTCTACGAGGTCTGCGGTCAGCTCGTTGAACTTTGCACGGGTCAGGGTCAGCTCGAGGTGCTTCGGGCCGGTTGCGTCTGCGGTGATATACGGCTGGTTGATGGAGGTCTGGCTCATGCCGGACAGCTCGATCTTTGCCTTCTCAGCAGCTTCCTTCAGGCGCTGCATAGCCATACGGTCATTCGACAGGTCAATGCCGTTGGACTTCTTGAACTCGTCAACCATCCAGTCGATGATGCGCTGGTCGAAGTCATCGCCGCCGAGGTGGGTATCACCTGCGGTGGACAGAACCTCCAGAACGCCCTCGCCGATATCCAGGATGGATACATCGAACGTACCGCCGCCGAGGTCGTAAACCATGATCTTCTGCTCGGATTCCTTATCTACGCCGTAAGCCAGCGCAGCAGCGGTCGGCTCGTTGATGATACGCAGAACTTCCAGACCTGCGATCTTGCCGGCATCCTTGGTAGCCTGACGCTGCGAGTCGGAGAAGTAAGCCGGAACGGTGATGACCGCCTGATTGACCGGCTGGCCGAGGTATGCTTCTGCGTCAGCCTTCAGCTTCTGCAGGATCATAGCGGAAATCTCCTGCGGGGAGTACGGCTTGCCGTCGATGTTTACGCGGTAGTCGGTGCCCATGTGACGCTTAATAGAAATAATGGTACGGTCAGCGTTGGTTACAGCCTGGCGCTTAGCGACCTGACCGATCATACGCTCGCCGTCCTTGGAAAATGCAACAACAGACGGAGTGGTGCGCGCACCCTCAGCGTTAGGGATGACTACGGCTTCGCCGCCCTCCATAACAGATACACAAGAGTTCGTCGTACCAAGGTCAATACCAATGATCTTACCCATAATAAATACACTCCTTAATAGTTAGGATTTAGTTTACTTTAATTAATAGTTAGTAATCAGTTTGCAACCTTCACCATCGCATGGCGAATAACCTTATCGCCGATCTGGAAGCCCTGCTGGAAGGTTTCCGCGATAACATTCTCACCGAGGCTTTCATCCTCAACGTGCATAACCGCGTTGTGGAAGTTCGGATCGAATGCGGTGCCTGCGGTAGCGTCGATGACGGTGACGTTAATGCCCTTGAGGCTTTCGGTCAGCTGCGTCATGGTCAGCTCGACACCCTTTTTATATTCGGTGTCGGCGGTCTCTGCCTTGAGCGCCCGCTCGAGGTTATCGTAGGTCGGCAGCAGTGCGGTTACGGCGCGGCTGACTGCATCGGTGTACGCCTGCTCGCGCTCGCGCTGGCTGCGCTTGCGGAAGTTGTCGTACTCCGCCGCCATGCGGAGATAACGATCGTTCAAGTCGTTATACTTGGCTTCCCAGTCCGTCGCGGGCTTTGCATCAGCCTTAGCGGTCTCCTCTGCGGGAGCCTCGGTCTTTACCTGCTCCTGCTCTTCCGCCTCCGGCTTTGTCTTTTTGCTCATGTCGTTTTGTGCCTCCGTTTACAGGAAATCAATGATTTCCGTCTTTTTCATCTAAAAATGTCTCGGCAATCAGCTTGTTCAGCCCTTTTGCAAAGCGGCTGAGCTGTGCGGACAGCTTGGCGTAATCCATGCGGGTCGGACCCACGATGCCGATCGCACCCTGACCGATCTTGCCGATATCGTATTTTGCGTAAATCGCCGAGGTTTCACTCAGCGGGTTTTCACCGTTTTCCGGTCCGATGAAGAACTGGATGCCGTCGATCTTGCGGGTGGCCGGCAGCAGGTGCTTACGGTCGTCCTCCATGTAATCGAGCAGCGTCTGCGCCTTTTTCGTATCGCGGTACTCCGGAAAACGAAGCAGCTTGCTGGCACCGTCGAGGTAAACCTTCTGGTCGCTCAGCTCGGTGATCAGCTCTGCGATGTACTCGGCCACCGGAGCGAGCAGCGCGGTCAATCCCGCGGCGCGGCGCACAATGTCGAATCGCTCGGCGGTGATGCTCGAGAGCGGCAGTCCGGTCAACGTCTGGTTGAGCACATAGGTGAGCAGCTCGGCCTCATCCTTGGAGACCTCGGCCACCGTGCGGACCATTTTATTCTTGACCGTGCCCGAATCCGTAACTACTACGATTACGAAATTCATCTTATCGACTGCAATGATCTCAAACTGCCGGATGGCGATCTGCGTCATGGCCGGTGTGATAGCAACCGACGCGTAATTCGTCAGACTGGTGAGCAGCTTGCCGGCTTCCTGAATGAGGTGGTCAAGCTCGCGTACCTTGGTAAGCACGCTGTTCTGCAGTGCGTTTCCGTCCTCCGCATTGTCGGCCGGACGCTCCATCAGTTCATCCACATACAGTCGATAACCCTGCGGTGAGGGGATTCGCCCCGCAGAGGTGTGCGGCTTTTCGAGGTAGCCCATGTCCTCCAGTTCACTCATCTCATTGCGGATGGTGGCGGACGAGAACGGCAGCTCGTGTCCCTCGGTCAATGCCTTGGAGCCAACCGGTTCAGCCGTGCGGATGTAATCGCCGATGATGGCTTTGAGTATTTGCTTTTTACGTTCCGAAAGCTCCACCGAAGCAGACTCCTTTCTTTCGGTTGTTAGCACTCCATCTCCCCGAGTGCTAAACTTAATTTACCACCACATACGGACAAAGTCAAGTGCTGTTTGTGAACAATTTATGAAATGATGGTCGGAATTTTATCACACTCGTCTGCCGAGTGCTGAAATGCCAATTTTCACCGTATGAAAAATGCTCTGATTTGGTCGTTTTTCCTTGCGTTCGCGTTCACACAGTGATAAAATTATTATGAGAGAGACAGGCAATCGTTCGATTGCCGTAGAGAGAAAATCCGCTCTATAAAAAGGAGAACAAACATGAAGGAAATCAAAGTTGGCATCGTTGGTTTGGGCCGTCTCGGTTCGGTACACGCGCAGAATCTTGCGTTCAAGATTCCCGGCTGCAAGCTGGTCGCTGCCTGCTCGCTCGTGCAGAAGGAGCTGGACTGGGCAAAGGACTACCTCAAGGTGGAGTACACCACCACGGACTACAAGAAAATGGTTGATGAGGCAGACATTGAAGCTGTCGTTATCGTCTCCTCCTCTCCGGAGCACTGCTGGATGATCGAGTACGCGCTCGATGCAGGCAAGCACGTTTTCACCGACAAGCCGCTCGGCTGCTCGCTTGAGGAGTGCAAGCGCGCTGAGGCTGCTGTTGAACGTCACCAGGACAAGATCTTCTTCCTTGGCTTTATGCGCCGCTACGATCCGTCCTATGCGGATGCAAAGGCACAGATCAACGCAGGCCGCATCGGCAAGCCGTATCTGGTAAAGGCTACCGGTCTGGACCCGGAAGCACTGGTCGAGAGCTGCATCAAGTTCTCCAAGACCTCGGGCGGCATCTTCATCGACGCGGCTTCGCACGACATTGACCTGATGCGCTGGTTCCTCGGCGGTGAGGTTACCGAGGTTTACGCCGCAGGCACCAACTTTAAGCACCCCGAGTTTGCCGAGAACGGCGACACCGAGACCGGCATGGCAATGCTCAAGTTTGACAATGGCACGGTCGCTTTCCTGCACGTTGGCCGTACTGCGCCGCACGGCTACCACACCGAGACCGAAATCGTCGGCACCGAGGCGCATATCCGCGTAGCCGGTGTACCGTGGAAGGACCGTGTAATGGTTTACGATCAGTACGGTGCCCGTCAGGAGATCGTCGAGAACTTCCCGCAGCGTTTCGCAGAGGCTTACCTGCTCGAAATGGTGGACTTCATCGACTGCATCCAGAAGGACCGCAAGCCCGAGCTGACCGTTTACGACGGCACCAAGGCAACCCTCGTTACCTACGCGATTACGGATTCGTTCCACTCCGGCAAGCCGGTTCAGGTACAGTATTAATATATTGTAAAATCGCACAAAAGCAGAGTCGAAAGGCTCTGCTTTTTCTTGCATATTTTCATCTTCTCTGCTATTATAATGGCAAGGAGGTAGAGATTATGAACAACAACATTCCCATTGCCCGCTGGCTTTCCATGTTCTGGCTGTGCAGCGCCGTTTCACTGGTGCTTGGACAATTCAGCGGCTCCGTCACTTTGAACGGTACAAACGGTGCAGCGCTCACCGTTACCGGCATTCTCGGTATATTCTGCACCCTCGTGCAGTTTTATCCGTTTTACCGGTTCAGCCGCGTGTCCGAGCGCCTGCAGCGTGCGTTCACAGCCACTGTGCTCAGCGTGGCGGCAACCGTTGTCGGCCTGCTGGCCATGACGCTCGTTCCGAGCGACACGCCGCCGTATACACCCAGCACGTTTTATCTGCTGTTCAGCCTGATCGCACTTGCCGGTGTGATCGCAGCCTATGTCTCGCAGTTCTGGCTGTACACCGGACTGGACGATGTCTGTACAGAGCGCGGCTACGACTTTCCGCCCAAGCGTATTCGCTGGTGCTTTTATCTTTCCCTTATCAACATTTTGCTGCGCATGCTGCCAACTTCCATTCCGATTTTTCTCTCGCAGATTGCCAGCCTTGTGCTGCTTGCCCTGTTTATCCGTGCCGCATATCAAGCGGAAAAGCTGACCGTATAACCCAATATAAAAGAAAAAGGACCGCTGGGGCGGTCCTTTTTCTTATATATGAGAGATTATTTGTAGAGAGCAGGTTTATCCATCATCTCGATCGGCAGGAACTGATTCGTGCCGCGGGAACGGTTGAGCGTGTCTGCTGCGACGCAGGCAGCGTAGCCGTCCCATGCGGACGGACCATCCGGCTCACCCTTCTCCTCGAGTGTCTTGACCCAATGGGTCAGCTCAATGTCATAGGCTTCAATAAAGCGGTCCTTCCAGTCGGTCAGGATCGGGAACGAACGGGTTGCGTTCGAGCGCTTGACAACCGCATACGGATCAGGCAGGTTGACTGTGCCCTTCTCGCAGACGACCTGACACTGGATGTCGTAACCGTAAGCGTCCGCAACCTGAACCTCTACGTCAATACGCGCACCGGACTGGGTTTCCAGCAGCACGATCTGCGGGTTGTCGTAACCCTTGGTAGAGCACGCGGACTGGCGCACCTTGAGCACCTGACCGCTCTTATACTCATCGCCGAGCAGCCAGCGGCATATGTCCAGCTCGTGGATTGCAACGTTGGAAACGCCCATCTCGGTCTGGAAGCCGTCCGGCTGAGACACGTTACGGTGGCACGCGTGAATCATCAGCGGCGCACCCAGCTCACCGGAGTCGATGATGCGCTTCATCTCGGCGTAGCCGCGGTCATAGTGGCGCATAAAGCCGACCTGTACCAAACGCTTGCCGTGTGCGGTCTCGGCCGCGATGATTTTCTCGCAGTCGGCGGCACTCTGTGCCAGCGGCTTCTCGCAGAACACCTGCTTGCCCGCTTTGAGAGCCTCGAGCACATAGCCTGCGTGGCTCGGGTCGGACGAGGTGATAACGACCGCCTGCACCTCCGGTGCTGCAATCAGCTCCTCGCCGGTCTTGTATGCCTTCATGCCTTCGTACTGCGCCGCAACCTTAATCGCAGCTTCTTCAAAATAGTCTGCACAGGCAACAACCTGACAGCCCGGAACAATGTCCGTCAGGCGTCGAATGTGATCGCGGCCAATTGCGCCGCAGCCAATAACACCAATATTCAGCATGCTGATCCTCTCCTTTTAACAGCAAGAATAATCGCTTAAAATCTCGTTAATACTCGCGGATTCCCGCGTTTTTTCACACTTTTTTCTTCATTGTATACATTGTACCGCAATCCCGCCGTCACGGTCAACCGTCCCACCAAAACATTGGTAGCCTGCCTAAAAAAGCACCGCAAATTTATGGCAAAATGAAGGCTCAAAAGCAGATGACAGTGCATTTTTGATTGTGCACTGTGCGTAGTTATACTTGACGTCAGCGCTGCTCTCCCCTATACTTTGAAGTAGAAAAGGAGAATGTGTCAATGGCAGTTACCATACAAAAAATCGCAGAGCTGTCCGGTGTGTCGCGCGGCACGGTGGACCGTGTGCTGCACGGACGCCCCAACGTCAATCCGATGATACGCGAAAAAGTTGTCCGTGCCGCAGAAAAACTCGGCTACCAGTCTCCAGTGCCGCCGAAATCGGCAGATTGCAGGCAAGCGGCTATTCTCATTCCGCAATGGACGGATGGGCACTTCAACCGGCAGATCGTCAGCGGCATTCGCAAGGCACTGCGCTATATCGCCGATCCGGCGTTTATACTGACCGAGCAGCCGCTGCGCACCATGACGATGCAGGAGCTGCTCCGCGCGATGGACGAACAGATTCGTTCCGGCGTGGACGGACTCATTATCCGTGCCGAGAATACGCCGGAGGTCCGCGCCGCCATCGAGCAGGCGGTGCAGAAAGGCGTTACCGTCATCACCTATGATGCCGATGTGCCGCACAGCGGCCGTCTGTGCCACGCCGGACAGGATCTTGTCCGCGCAGGCGCTATCGCCGCCGGTGTCATGGCGCGGCTCATCCGCCCGCCCGAGCACGTTCTCATTGTCACCGGAAATCTGCGTATGGAGGCCCACAAAGGCCGCGTGGACGGCTTTTGCCGCCGGCTGCTCGAGCTGGGTTTCTCCGAAGATGCCTACCGCGTGATCGAAACCAACGAAATGCCTGAACTCACCGGTGAACTCGTCGCGCAGGCGCTTCAGGCCGACAGCCGCCTGCACGCCGTCTATATGGCCTGCCAGCCGCTCTCCGGCTGCATCGCGGGCATCCGAAAAGCGCGGCGCACCACCCGTCCGCATATCGTCTGCAACGACCTCACGCCAACCGCGAAGCGGTATCTGCGCGAGGGAACGGTGGATTTCGTGATCGGTCAGTCATTCTCGCAGGAATCGTTCCACGCCGTGTTGGCGATGTATCAAATGCTGCTGCGCGGCGTGCAGCCCAAACGGGAGCTGTATTATACCGATCTGCGGTTGATTACGCAGGAGATGTTGTAACGAGAGATTGCATTTAGCGATTTGCAGTAATTGAGAATTGATAATGGAGAATGGAAAATTGACGTGACGGTTTACCGTTGTGTGGGTGGCCAATGGCCGCCCCTACGGGATAGATTGTGCAGGTCGGATACAAGCGGTGCGCCGAGTCGTCACACCCTACGGTATAACGAGTGCAATTCGTAGGTGTCGTGCAAAATATCCAAGCCAACGAGTTGCGCGACACTGTTATGTCGCGCCTGTGAAGAATAACCCGCATGTGTAGCAGTACGCTATCTGTGAACTGCGAATAGTTTGCGAAAGACACGCAATGGTAACCCGACTGCCGTTCCCCATATCGAAGCGGTCGCCGTTCTCTGATCTGCGCCAAACTAAGAAATAAAGGAAGATGGAGTCCCAAGAGGATAGAACCTTAGGTGTCTATCCTTTTGGTCCCCCAGCCAAAGGTTGGCTCCCATTTCCAATACTTTAGTAATCAGATAACGATTTACACAACAAAAAAGAGCCGCTTTACAGCGACTCTTTTTTGTTTGATATGCGCGGACTGATTACTTAGCAGCCAGACGGCGAGCCTTAGCAGCCATGCGCTCACGAGTAACGTCGAGCAGTACGGCGCCGATGATAACCAGGCCGAGTACGAGGTTCTGTACTGCCGAAGAAACGGACAGCAGGGAGAAGCCGTTACGCAGAACAGCGATGATCAGCGCGCCGAGCATGGTACCAACCATGGTGCCCTTGCCGCCCATGAAGGATGCGCCGCCGATGATGCAGGCTGCGATTGCGTCGGTATCGTACGGCTGAATAGCGTTAACGCCGTTGCAGATACCGGAACGACCGATGGATACGATACCAGCCAGAGCTGCCATGAAACCGGACAGGGTGTAGCAGAAGGTCAGCACGTTAGCGGAGTTGATACCGGACAGACGAGCTGCTTCCGGGTTGCCGCCTACACAGTAGATGGAACGGCCCAGAGCGGTCTTGGTCAGCAGGATGTGCATGATAACGTAGATGACAAGTACTACGATAAAGGATACCGGGAAGCCGGCTACGGTCGAAGAACCGAGCCACATAACAGCATCATTACCGGAGAAGGATACCATCTGAGAGTTGGTGATGATCAGCGCACCGCCCCACAGTACGTTCTTCATACCGAGGGTAGATACGAACGGATGCGGCAGGTGCAGACGGGTAAGAAGCATACCGTTGATCCAACCGATCAGGGTGCCGCCAACGATGGCAACAACCAGCAGCAGAACCGGATTGTTCATGTCCTTGTTAACCAGCATACCTGCAAGGCAGGCAGCGAACGTTGCGTTCGCACCTACGGACAGGTCGATGCCGGCGGTGATCAGGCAGAGCAGCATACCGGTGGATACCAGTGCATTGAACGAGGTCTGCTTGAGAACAGACATCATGTTGGAATACTTAAAGAAGTTCGGCGAAGCGATCGCCAGAACTACACAAAGGATTACCAGTGCGCCAAAAGTACCAGCATAAGACATCAAACTGCTGGATTTCTTCGATTTAGTCATCTAATTTACCTCCCCAAGCTGCCTTCATAAGGTCTTCCTGATTGAAATGTTCGCTGTCACGGTCTACTTCGGCCATTACTTCGCCGCCGCGCATTACGATTACGCGGTCGGACATGCCGAGGATCTCAGGCATTTCCGAAGATACCATGATAACGCACTTGCCCTGCTTGACAAGGCTGTTCATTACGTTGTAAACCTCGACCTTTGCGCCGACGTCGATACCACGGGTCGGTTCGTCAAAGATAAAGATCTCTGCATCCGTGTTGACCCACTTGCCGATTACGACCTTCTGCTGGTTACCACCGGACAGCTGGCCTACGATCTCGTCGATCGACGGGGTCTTGATGCGCAGCGACGCAATGTTCTGCTCGCCTGCCTCGAGGATCTTCTTTTCGTTCAGGAACAAGCCCGAAGAGAAGCCCTTCATGTTAGCAAGAATCAGGTTGGTGCGAATGGTCTGAGCCAGTACCAGACCCTGTCCCTTACGGTCCTCGGTGAGGAACGCAATGCCGTGATGGATCGCCTGACGCGGGGACTTGATATGTACTTCCTTGCCCTTGATCTTGATCTTGCCGCTGTCGATCGGATCTGCGCCGAATACTGCGCGCATGATCTCGGTACG
This sequence comes from Butyricicoccus sp. OF10-2, assembly GCF_003481925.1. NCBI lineage: Bacteria > Bacillati > Bacillota > Clostridia > Eubacteriales > Butyricicoccaceae > Butyricicoccus > Butyricicoccus sp. OF10-2. Next base: position 142,256 of record NZ_QUMC01000003.1, read on the forward strand.
GCCGGCGCCGACCAGACCTGCAAAGCCCAGAATCTGTCCGCCGTATGCCTTGAAGGATACATCGTTCAGGACGCCTGCCTCAACAACGTTGTCAACCTCGAGCATCGGCTCCTTGGACTTTTCGCCGAATTCCTTCGGGAACTGGTTGTCCAGCGAACGACCTACCATTGCGGTGATCAGGGAGTCATTATCCCACTGATCGATCGGCTTGGTTGCGATGAACTCACCGTCACGGATAACCTCAACGCGGTCGCACAGCTCGAACAGCTCCTCCAGCTTATGGGATACAAAGACGATGCCGATGCCGCGTGCCTTCAGTTCACGGCACGTCTTCATCAGCTGCTCAACCTCTTTCTCGCCCAGAGAGGAGGTCGGCTCGTCCATAATAATCATTTTTGCGTTGATCAGAACCGCCTTCGCGATCTCGATCATCTGCTGTACGCCCATACCAAAGTTACCTGCCGGCTTGGTCGGGTCTACGTCCTGACCGAGCGAAGCCATAACTTCCTTTGCCTTTTTATGCATGGTCGGGTAATCCAGCAGAGTACCCTTTTTAATCCACTTGTTGATGAAAATGTTGTCAGTAATGCTCAGCAGCTTCTCAATATTAAGCTCCTGATATACGCACGCGATGCCAGCCGCTGCCGAATCGTTCGGGTCCTTAAAATGCTGCTCGACGCCGTCTACGAAAATCTGACCCTCGTCTGCCTGATGTACACCAGTCAGCACCTTGATCAGCGTAGATTTGCCTGCGCCGTTCTCACCGATCAGGCCGAGGATCTCGCCCGGCTTGACGGAAAGCTGCATGTTTTTCAGAGCCACTACGCCCGGAAAACGCTTGGTCGCGTTTTTCAGTTCTACTACGTATTCACTCATTTGCATATCACCTTTTCTTCTCCGAGATGAAGTGCGGGACAAAGTAAACTGTTCTCGGTTCAGTTCCCTAAGGAAAAGCCTGCCCAGTGCAAGCTCTTTACCATTTCTTGTCCGCGGGAGCATGTTTGAAAAGAGAACCCCTGCAGAGATTAAAATCGAGCAGGGGTTTCTTCTCGTTCACTTAAATGCTGGAACTAATGGAAAACCACAAGCGTGTGGGATGGATTGCTTAGCCGATGTAGCCCTTCAGGGTATCCAGACGCTCCTGAGCGTTATCCTTGTTGACAACGGAGCAACCGGAGTCGATGAACTTCTCCAGCTTCTCACCGTTAACAGCCTTTACAGCAGCCTCAACTGCCTTGTAGCCCATGTCGTATGCTTCCTGAGCAACGGACATGGTCTCCTCGCCAGACAGGATAGCGTTGCAAGCGGACTGGATGCCGTCGAAACCAACGAAGATGGTCTTCTCGTAAGCAGCGTTGCCCTTTGCAGCACGAGCAGCAGCCATAGCCATATCGTCGTTGTTGCAGACGATGATAGCGACGCCTTTCGGATGGTTCTGCATGATTGCTTCCATCGAGGTAGCAGCCTTATCAGCAACAGCGTCAGCGTACTGGATCTCGTCCTTCAGGAACTCGCCGCCAGCCTCGGTAACGCCCTTCTCATAACCGGTCAGACGAGCGGTAGCAGTGCCGTCGCCCTGTACACCGGAAATTGCGATAGCCTGAACCTTATCCCAGCCAGCAGCCTTAGCAGCCTCAACAGCAGCCTTGCCGCCCATTGCAGCAGCATCCTCGTTGCCGGTGCCTACGAAAGACAGAACCTCAGGTGCGTCGATGTTGGTATCAACAGCAACGATCGGTGCGGTCTGGCCAGCGATCAGGGTCTTAACGAGGTCAGCCTGCAGCGGAGCGATAACGAATGCATCGTATGCACCGGAGTTCAGGTCGGTCTCGATCATATTCTGCTGCTCGTCGTAAGCGGTCTCGGAGGTAGCGCCCTTAACCTCAACCTTTACGTCCGGGTTGTCCTTGGAGTAAGCCTCAGCGCCAGCCTTAACGTAGCTCCAGTACTCGGAAGCAGTCGTCTTCAGGATAACGTCAACAGAGCAGCCGGAAGTGGTGCCAGCCTTATTGCCGCCGGTCTTGTCGTCCGTAGACGGGGTGGAAGAACCGCCGCCGCAAGCTGCAAGGCTTGCAACCATAGCGCCGGTCATCAGCATAGCAAGTAATCTCTTCTTCATGATAAAACCTCTCTCCTTTTTTATGCGGAGCAGACAGTCTCTCATGTTGTCTGCTCTGCGGTCGGTTCCCACTGCTGTGGGACTTAGGAACGCTCCAACGTTCTGGTAATATTTTAATGCAATAATATCGTTTTGGCAACCCTTCGTTGTTATTTTTGTAAGAGGTGGTGATTTTCACACATTCCGTTTTGTACACATTCACAAATTCCTGCTGTGACATTTGAAAATCCGACGCCGTGCATTGTGCATTTTTATTTTTCTTACGGCATTTTTCCCATAAAATCATGGAAATTTCATGGTCGTTTTGGGCACATTTTGGAGACATCTCTTGCCACCAAAGGTTACAATGTGGTAAAATTACAGTATCCTAATGAGAGAAGGAATACGACAATGAAGCTTGCTATCAAAACCTGCACGCTGGATATGCCCTATGAGCAGATGCTCGATTTCTGCGTGGAGCAGAAAATTGCCGCTATTGAAATCGGCACCGGCAACTGGTCGGGTGCGCCGCACTGTGACCTCGACCTTCTGGTAAGCGACAAGACCGCCCGTGAAAAATGGTATGACGCCATGCGTAAAAAGGGGCTGGAGCTGTGCGCGCTCAACTGCTCGGGCAACCCGCTCGCGTATGAAAAGGACATGGATGTAACCAAGAAAACCTTCGAGCTGGCGCATCAGCTCGGAGTAAAGAAGATCGTTATGATGAGCGGTCTGCCGGTCGGCTGCGAGGGCGATAAAACGCCGGTGTGGATCACGACCTCGTGGCCGCCAGAGACGCAGGACATTCTGGATTACCAGTGGAATCAGGTTGCGATTCCCGCATGGAAAAACCTTGTTAAGCTGGCGGAGGATTGCGGAATCGAGCGAATCGCGCTCGAAAACCACGGTATGCAGCTGGTTTACAACCCGGAAACGCTGCTCCGTCTGCGTGAGGCTGTCGGTCCGATGATCGGCATGAACCTCGATCCGTCCCACCTGTTCTGGATGGGCGGCGATCCGATCGAAGCGGCCCGCGTGCTCGGTGAGCACGGCGCGATTTACCATATTCACGGCAAGGATTCGCGGCCGGAGCGCCGCTACTGGCAGCCAAACGGCATGCTGGATACCAAGCCGATCGACGCATTTGCCCGACGCTCGTGGAACTATGTTGCCGTCGGCGCGGGACACGATGCCAAGTGGTGGAAGGAGTTTTTCTCGGTTGTCCGCATGTCTGGCTACAACGATGAGATTTCCCTTGAAATGGAAGATTTGACGCTCTCCATGCTCGACGGTCATCTCGCCAGCCTGCAGGTGCTGCGCGAAGCGCTCAATATTGGTTAAGGCAACACCGCACCATTAAAGCCGCGGTGCTTTGCGAAAATTTTGTGTCCTGACTTTGGCTTCGGTTCCTTGCGAGAGTTCCGTCCGCGCTGCCGAAGTTTCACGGTAATACATCAAGTATTACCGCAAAACTGTGCCTCGTCAGTACGCAAAATTCACTCGCAAATCACTCTTGTTCAATTATGCGGTATTGCCTCAAATCTTATATCTATAATAACAGGTGCTGTAATTTACGCTTACAGCACCTGCTTTCTTTATTATATTAAGTCTTAGCGTTCCTTAAGAGAAATATAAGGCTCCGCAGGCTGCACGCAGCGGTACGCCGGACGGATGATCTTATCCGTGTTGATCAGCTCTTCCAAGCGGTGGGCGCTCCAGCCGACGATACGCGCCATCGCGAACACCGGCGTGTACAATTCCGGCGGCAAACCCAGCATGGAATACACAAAACCTGAGTAAAAATCAACATTTGCGGACACACCCTTATAGATGTGGCGTTCCTGCGCGATAACCCGAGGCGCCACCTCCTCGACCATGGTGTACAGCGCGAAATCCGCATCTCTGCCCTTCTCGTGCGCCAGCTGACCGACGAAGGATTGGAATACCTGCGCACGCGGGTCCGAGATCGAGTACACAGCGTGGCCCATGCCGTAGATGAGTCCCTTCTGGTCAAATGCCTCACGGCGCAGCAGCTTGACAAGATAGTCCGCGACTGCCTGCTCATCCGTGGTGTCCGACACGTTTTTCTTCATATCCTCGAACATCTGCACGACCTTGTAGTTCGCTCCGCCGTGCTTCGGGCCTTTCAGTGAACCGAGCGCCGCAGAAATAGCCGAATAGGTATCCGTGCCGGAGGACGTGACAACGTGTGTTGTGAACGACGAGTTGTTGCCGCCGCCGTGCTCCATGTGCAGCACAAGCGCCAGATCGAGCACGCTGGCCTCGAGCGGCGTGTACTGCATATCCGGGCGCAGCATGCGCAGGAAGTTGGACGCAGTAGACAGACTGTCCGACGGGTAGTGAATGTACATGCTGCCGCCGCACTCGTAGTGATTGTAGGCGTGATAGGAATACACAGCCAGCATCGGAAAGACCGAAATCAGCATCAGCACTGCCGCAGCACGTTCGGCAGGCTGATATCATCCGCGTTGCTGTCGTAGGATGCCAGCGTGAGCACACTGCGCGACAGGCTGTTCATCATATCATGCGTCGGCGCCTTCATGATAACATCGCGCGTGAAATTGGTCGGCAGCGTGCGTCCCTGTGCCAGCAGAGCCTTGAAATCGCCCAGACTCTTGGCATCCGGCAGCTCACCGAACAGCAGCAGATAGGCAACCTCCTCATAACCCTTGCGGCCGTCACGGATGAAGCCCTGCACCAGATCCTGAATGCGAATGCCGCGATAGTACAGCTCGCCCTCACAGGGCACGATTTCGCCGCCTATCTCCTTGCGGGAGATAATGTCCGAAATGTTGGTCAGACCGGCCAGTACGCCCTGTCCATTGATGTCGCGCAGACCGCGCTTGACATCGTACTTGCGGTACAACGCCGGATCAATGCGGCTGTTCGAGCGGCAGAGCGCCGCCAGCGCTTCCACACGCGGCGTGACCTGTAAAATATCGTGTTCCGGTGTCATGATGATTCCTCCCTTTTACTGTATTGTGTGATATATTTATTGTATCAGAATCCACTCGCGTTTACATGACATTTTTTGCACAGTTCCGTTAATAATTCGTAAATTTTTTCGCATATCTCAGCAGTTACACCGGATATGCCCACAAATTTGATAAATTTATGCATAAAAAGGCACAATGAGTTTCTCATTGTGCCTCAGCTTGTCGAAAAAGCAATATTCGATTTTTATGCTTCGTGCGGCAGCACGCATTCAATCGAATTTGCTTTGCAAATTCATAAATTCCGGGAGCATGTATCTCGGAATTTATACAAGGGAAGAAAAAATGTGTCCGCAGGACGCGGTTTTTCTTCGAGATTCGCTCGAAAGCGTGGTTTCGAGCGAGAGGCTGTTCGGAAAACAAAGTTTTTCGACAGTCTCAAGCACCGTCTTTGTTAATCAAAGACAGTGCTTGAAAAATCAGGTATACGATTTCGGAATCTTTATGGTTCTCTCCTGCGCGGGAAGGTGCCGGGCGACTTCCTGCCGGATTTTCTCATTCTTGATCATGGTCGGCATGTGCGCCCGCACGGTAATATCGTGCGAGGCGTTCGGGTTCGCCGGAAGAATATCGCTCAGTTTGGTGTCCATTGTGATGCGGTAACGCGGCAGATCGGTCAATCCGCGCCGGATAGACGCCGTTCCGGTGTTGGTCAGTACGCTGACCTGAATACCGTTTTTCTGCAACAGCGGCTGCATCCACCCGTCGCGCGCGCCGAACGGATATGCGAAAAACAGCACGTTTTTCTGGCTGGTATTTTGCGTGATGAGGTCGATGCTCTGCTTGAGGTCCTCGCCGACGCGCTTGTTATACGCCGCCTGCGACTCGCCCTTCAGCCGCTGGATGCCGTTGATGCCGTCCGGTGCGGTCAGTCCGCCGTACTGCGGGTTGTGCAGGTTGTAGGTGTGAGAGGCCAGCTCCACCAGACCGCTGTCGGCCATTTCGGCTGCCTCATCCCACTTGATGAAAAAGCGGTTCGCTTCCGTGTTGTCGTTTGCGCGGATGCTTTTGCCGATCAGTGCAATGACGGCCTTCATGCCGGTTTTCTGCAGAATCGGGTACGCAATATCGTAATTGGAGCGATAACCGTCGTCAAAGGTGATCATGACCGGCCGCTCGGGCATGGCTTCCTTTCCGGCTCGGATGTCGATCAAATCCGCCGAGAGTAGCGGCGTGTAGCCGTTGTATTCCAGATATTCCATGTCCTCCTGAAAACGCTCGCCGGTGATGGTCATGCTCGTCACGGCGGACGGGTCGTTCGTCAGGTTGTGGTACATCAGAATCGGAACCTTCGAGGCAGTATTTGCCGCGCTGCAGCTGATGCAGGATACAAAAAATGCACCTGTCAGTCCGAAAAGGACCAGGCGTTGCCAGAATTTTTTCATATGTAAGCCTCCTATCGCTTATTGTTCGTTCAGTATATCATATTACAGTGGATTTGTCGAGCGGTATAACTCTTGCGTGAAGCGCGCAAAAGGCTTATAATAATAGCATTGCAGGCCGCACGGGCAGACGAAAAATTGCGTGTTTCCGTTCGGTACTGCAGTTGCAAGGTAACACCGCATAATTGAACAAGAGCGATTTACGAGTAAATTTTGCGTTCTGACGAGGCGTGAGTTTGCGGTAATACTTGATGTATTACCGTGAACTCACAACGAAGTCAGGGCACAAAATTTCTGTAAAGCGCCGCGGCAGTGCGACCGGAGCCTGCACAAGGAGCCGCAGCTTTAATTGTTCGGTGTTGCCTCGATATTTTGTAAAAGATGAGGTGAACGCCATGCCGCGGCTGGAGAAAACCATAGAAGCGGTCTTTGCCGACCGCGATATCATGCCCGACGAGGTGCCGCAGCTTGACCTGTATATGGATCAGGTGCTGACGCTGTTCGATCAGTGCTTATCGGGCAGCAAGCGCACGCCGGAGGATAAGCTGCTGACAAAAACCATGGTCAACAACTACGTCAAGGAAGGGCTTATGACGCCGGTGAAGGGCAAAAAATACACGCGCCAGCAGATCATGCAGCTGCTCTGCGTGTACCATTTGAAGCAGACGCTGCGCTTAAACGATGTGAAGGCGCTGACCGGTCGGGACGATGTGGACTTTGCGGCGTGCTACGAGCATCTGCTCGCGGACAAGAAGCGCATGCGCGAAGCCATTCCGCCGCTGCTGACTGCCCAGCTGCCCGAGACGCCGGATGACCCGGAGGAGCGGCTGTGCACATGCCTTGCGCTCAGCGAAATTGCAAATTATTTACGTCGGCTGTGCGAAAGCATGATCGACGATATCCCGCAGCAGACAGAAGGAGATTGAGACCCATGTCCATCGAAAAAGCAAAAGCGTATCTGCGTCAGTTCGGCGCAGAGGATCGCGTGATCGAATTCCCGGTGTCCAGTGCGACCGTGGAGCTGGCCGCCGAAGCTGTCCACTGCGAACCGGCACGCATCGCAAAAACGCTGTCGTTCCGCACGAATGACGGCGTGATCCTCATCGTTGCGGCAGGCGACACCAAGATCGACAACCCGAAGTACAAGGCGCGGTTCGGCTGCAAGGCGCGGATGCTCGCGTTTGAGGAGGTCGAGCCGGAGATCGGTCATGCGGTCGGCGGCGTGTGCCCGTTCGGCGTGAACGACGGCGTAACGGTCTACCTCGATGAATCGCTCCGACGGTTCGAGACGGTATTCCCAGCGTGCGGCTCGTCCAACTCAGCCATCGAGGTCACCATCCCGGAACTGGAGAAATTCTCCGGTTTCAAGGCATGGGTGGACGTCTGCAAGGGCTGGAGAGAGGCGTGAGCACGGTTGCTATCGGGCAGTTCGGCGCCGGAGAGAACAAAACTGCCAATCTCAGGGAAATAGAACGCCTTGCACAAACGGCAGCGGAAAATGGAGCGGAAATGCTGTTTTTGCCGGAATACAGCATGTATTACGCAAAAGTGAACGCGCGGTCGAAAAATATCGAGGCCGCAGAGCCGTGTGACGGCGCGTTCATTATTGCGCTCGGTGAGCTTTGCAGGAGATACGGCCTGTGGATTGCCGCAGGCATGTACGAGCGCACGGACGGTCTGCCGTACAACACGATTGCGGTTCTTGACGACCGCGGCAGCCTGCGCGGAACGCACCGCAAGAACCGTTTGTACGATGCGTTCGGCTATCGGGAATCCGATGAGTGCCGGGCAGGGGACAAGCCGTTTTCGCCCATCGAGACACCCGCTGGAAAACTGGGTATCATTACCTGCTTCGAGCTTCGGTTTCCGGCGCTGGCCGCCGAGCAGAAGGCGCGCGGCGCCGAGACGCTGTTCGTTCCGGCGGGCTGGGTGCAGGGCGAAAACAAGCTGCTGCACTGGCGCACCCTTCTGTGCGCGCGAGCCATCGAGAATGGTCTGACCGTGCTCGGTGCAGATCAGTATGCGCCCGGAAAATTTGTCGGGCACAGCATGGCGTTTCAGCCGGACGGCACCGCGCTCGGTGAACTCGGGGAAGAACAGGATTTGCTTATCGTGAAAATAAATTGATGAAAATTAAGTGAATGGGGAGAGGAAATGAAGGCTGCCAAATGCTTTATCATCTGTGAAATCGTTTGCTTTGTCGGTCTGGCGCTGTCGTATGCAGGCGAATTTCTGTGCGCTTTTGTGGCGCAAGGAACGGATAAGGACATATTTCAGATGGGATTATTCCTGTTCTGGCTGCTTATTGGGCCGTTGGCAATCTGCAATCTGATTTGCGCTGCTGTGATGTACAGGCGGCTGTCCGACCCGGCGGTGCGGCAGACGCTGTGGCGCTGCATCATTGCAATGAAGTGCATCGCGATTCCAATGTTCCTGCTGAATTTCTTTTTCGGCATGATTTACGGCATGTTTACGCTGATTTTCCCGATGACGCTGCCGGTCGTGCTCTTACAAATGCTGGTTGCCTGGTTTGCCATGATGGCCTCGTCCGGCTACTGCATTGCGCTCATCCTGCACGCGTGCAAGCAGGGTGCAATCGGCACGGGAACTGCAGTCCTGCAGGTCATTTCCCAGTTTATTTACGTTGTTGATGTTATCAGCCTGTTTTTCATTCGCAAGACGGTAAAAGAATGCGAAACGGCACAATAAGTTAAAAAAGGAGTATCATCATGCAGTTTGATCCTACATTGTATGTCATTACGGACAGTACCTACCACACGACCGAGACCCTGCTTCACGCGGTGGACGAAGCCTGCAAGGGCGGTGCAACGCTCATTCAGCTCCGCGAGAAGGACACCGGCGGACGCAGCTACCTTGAGTTGGCGCAGCAGGTCAAGTCCGTCACCGACCGCTACAGCGTGCCGCTCATCATCGACGACCGCGTGGACGTTGCCATTGCCTGCGATGCAGCCGGCGTGCACGTCGGCGCGAGCGACCTGCCGGTTGCCGTGTGCCGCAAGCTGCTCGGCCCGGATAAGATCGTCGGCGCGACCGCCAAGACGGTCGAAGCAGCCGTTGCCGCGTACAATGACGGCGCGGATTACCTTGGCACCGGCGCCATTTACCCGACGACTACCCACGTTACCACCAAGGTTACGCCGGTCTCCGTGCTGAACGATGTGTGCCGCGCGGTCCCGATTCCGGTGGTTGCCATCGGCGGCCTGAACGCGGATAACATGGACGTGCTGGCTGACAGCCCCATCAAGGGCATCGCCGTGGTCTCTGCCGTCATGAAGGCGGACGATCCGTGCGCGGCTGCCGCGCATATCAAGGAAAAGTTCCTGAAAATGATGAATAAGTAAGAAAAAGCTCCGAAACAGGCGTTTCGGAGCTTTTCTTTTGCCGGTCAGTTGTTCGGTTCGATCGCGTAATCGTAGATCTCGTGTCCGCTTTCGAGCACCTTGCCGTCCACGGTGATGAGCACTGCGGTTGCGCCGCGCGCCTGCGCGAACGTGTTGACCAGTGCGTAGATCTTGAGCGTTTCACCGGCGGTGCCGGAGGCGCGGATCGCCTCGCCGAAGGCGGCATTCATGTCGAGCGTGAGCGTGCCGTTCTCGAGTGACGAGGACTGCACCTTGACGCCCTCGGGCAGCGAGCCTGCGGCGATGAGCGCGTCCACGAGCGACTGGTCGGAGTCGTCCTTCGCGTCTGCGCCGGTCGGTGTGAGCGTTTCGCCCTGTTCATCCGGAACGTAGATCGTGACCGACTCCGTGCCGCTCGGATTGGGGTTTTCCGGCTGTACGGCAGGTTTATCGGTCTTGGAATCGGACGGTTTGCCGGAATTGCTGTCGTCCGGCGTGGTCGGGTTCTCCGGCTTGGTAACAGCAGGCTTTTCCGGCTCATCGGCGGGCTTGCTGCGGACATATCCATATACACAGGCTGCGGCGACTACTGCAATGATCGCAATTACGGCTATAATAACTTTTGAGCGTTTCATTGTAAACGCCTCCTTTCTCTTACAAGCCTATTGTATCAAGCCAGACGGGAAAATACAAGGGATATACTGTTAACAAACGGCGGCTTTTTGCCCCGGTCTGGGCGTCCTCTGTTTTTTTTGCACCGATCCGTTGGGGGGCGAACCCGCCTGCGGCAGTTCGAGTGCCCTGCACAATCGGTGCAGAAAAATTTCTCGAAAATTTTCAAAAAGTTGACCATTCACGGTCAATTTTCACCTCCATCCGGCATAGGGTTGAAGGAGGTGACGCAATGATGAACATTGCATTCAAACAGGCGCACAGCGGCAACTACCGCCGATCCGCACGCGGAAAGGAGGATATCTGCTATCTGGTGATTCACTTTACGGCGAACGACGGCGATACCGCAAAAAATAACGCGGATTACTTCGCTCGGGCGGAGATTTCGACCTCAGCGCACTATTTTGTGGACGAAAACGAGGTTTGGCAGTCGGTCCGCGACGCGGATATCGCATGGCACTGCGGCACGCGCGGCGTCTATTTCCACCCGTACTGCCGCAACGCGAACAGCATCGGCATTGAGCTGTGCAGCCGCAAAAACGGCGAGAAATTCTACTTTATGCCCGAGACTGTGCGTCGGGCGCAGGCGCTGACGTGCGAACTGATGGCGAAATACGGTATTCCGCTCGAAAATGTTGTGCGCCACTACGATGTTACACACAAAAACTGTCCTGCGCCGTTCGTCGAGAGCGCATCCGCGTGGACAGCATTCAAGCAGGGTCTACAGAAAAAGGAGGAACCTGACATGACCGAAGCCGAGGTAAAGAAGATCATCGAGAGCACCCGCAGGACGTACAACAGCGTTTCCGCCGTTCCCGCGTGGGCGAAGCCGACTGTCGAGAAGCTGACGCGCAAGGGCTGGCTGCTTGGCGACGAGCACGGAAAACTCGACCTGACCGAAGAGCTGCTCCGCACACTGGTTATCAACGACCGCGCCGGAATCTACGGCGAATAAGCGCAGCTGCTGCGAAACTACAGTTTCGCCGACAAGCAGGAACGGACCGTGGGCCGTTCCAAAGTCGTCCAAAAGTTCCTCCCGATGGTCGAAACTTTCTCCCTCTATAGGTATAAAAACCGTGATACATGCTCCCGGTTTTTATGAATTTGCAGTGCAAATTCTATTGAATGCGCGCTGCTGCGCGATTTGTGTCAAATTCGTAGAAAAATAGATTTTTCTACAAATTAAGAGGCTGTAAGCATCTCTTACAGCCTCTTTTTGTTACTTGGTGTTTTGATAGGTCAGACCCTTTTTTCGGATGATAAGCAGCTGGATATAGTACGATGCCGCAAGGAATACCGCTGCGAATGTCCACGCGGCCGCGTCCGTGTAGAACAGACCGCGCTCACCGATGGCCCTGGTCAGCAGCAGCGATGCACCCACACGGCCTGCGAACTCGGTCAGACCGGAGAGCATGGGCGCGGTCGTAAAGCCCATGCCCTGCAGGGCCGAGCGGTAGGTGTGCAGCACATAGGCGGACAGCAAAAACGTGCTCATGACAACCAGATAATCATACGCGACCGACAGCGCCTCGGCGGCGTTGGCAGCATCCGCGGAGATGAACAGCGCGACAACGTGACGGCCGAACAGGATCATGCCCGCCGCCAGCAGCGCGGAAAAGCTGAGCGCCAGCACAAGCGTCGAGCGGACACCCATCCGCACGCGGTCAAGCCGGTTTGCGCCCCAGTTCTGGCCGGTGTAGGTCGAGGCGGCGTAGCCGAACGCGGACGCGGAGCAGTCCATCAGGCCGTGCAGCTTGTTGGTCGCGGTGAAGCCCGCGAGGAACACAAAGCCGCAGGTGTTGATAACCGCCTGCATGATGATGCCGCTGATGACGATGACGAAATGCTGCAGCGCGAGCGGCAGACCAAGATGGCACAGCCGCCGGATTACACTGCCGTCCGGCTGCCAGTCCGGCTTTTCGACGGACGCAGCTGGGATTTTCCGCAGCGCAATGACGCAGTACGCGAATGCAAACAGCTGCGCGAGCAGCGTCGCGGCGGCAGCGCCCGGAATGCCCCAGCCGAAGCGGATAACGAACAGCAGATCGAGCACAATGTTCAGACATCCGGCAGTAAACATGGCAATAAGCGGACTTTTGCCGTCTCCGAGTGCGCGGAGAATCGCCGCTGCCATGTTGTACGCCATCGTGATGAGCGTGCCCGCATACATCATGGTTAAATAAATGTGCGCGCCGTCATAGATGTTCTCGGGCGTGTCCAGCAGGTGCAGCAGCCAGCCTGCCGAGGACACGAACACCACGGTCAGCAGGATGCCGACTGCCGCGCACAGCAGCACGGACATGGTGATGGCCTTGCGCAGTCCCTTTTTATCGTTTGAGCCGAAGGTCTGCGACACGAGCACGGAAAAGCCCTGCGTCATGGCCTGCACGGTCCACAGCACCAGCCAGTACAGCCAGTCGGTCGCGCCGAGTGCGGCCAGCGCCTCCACACCGACACCGCGCCCGACGATGGACGCGTCTGCGACTGTGTACAGCTGCTGACCGACATTTGTCAAAATCAGCGGTACGGCCAGTCCGAGAATGAGTTTTGTCGGACGGCCGACGGTCATATTTGTCTCTCTGCTCATACAATCTCCTTACTTTGCCAGTTCGTACATTGCCGCCGCGATGATTTCCGCGTTCTGCAGCACGCGCTCGATCTCCATGTACTCGTCCGGCTTGTGCTCGCGCACCTCATCGCCGGGGAAGATCGGGCCGAATGCGACAAGGTTCGGCATGGACTTGGCATAGGTGCCGCCGCCGATGCTCTTCAGCTCGGCCTTCTCGCCGGTCTGCTCCTCATATACCTTGGACAGTCTGCGGATGAGTTCGCTTTCGGGCGGCATGTAAATGGCCGCCGCGTGCGTCATTTCGGTTTCAGTAAAGCCGCCGAGCGTGAAACCGCGCAACAGACGCGGGTACACGCGCTCGTATTTCAGGGTGACCGGGTAGCGCACCGAGAAAACGAGCGACAGCGTTTCCTGCTCAAATTTTGCCACGCCGAGGTTGAGCGTCAGCGGGCCGGACAGCTCATCGCGCATGGCGAGGCCGAGGGACTCGCCGTGTACCTCCATGCCGATGCGCTCTGCCACAAATGCGATGCAGTCGCCAAGCTCGCCGGTCAGCGGCAGTTGATTGAGTGCCTGCGCCAGCCGTCCGATGGCATTTTCGCCCTGCTCCGGGGTCGAGCCGTGAACGGCAATGCCCTCGGCTTCCACGCGGATGCCGCCCTCGATCGGCGTGATGGTTACCTTGTCCGCCGAGATTTTGGCAGCCGCGTCCGCCGGACACTGCAGCTCCGCCGCTGCATACGCCGGAGAGATGTTGGAGGCAGCACCGCCCTCGAACTTTGTCAGGCGGTAATCGCCGGTCTGGTGCAGCTTTCGGCTGTAAGTGCCGTTGAGAATGCCCTTTTCGCCGTTGATGATCGGGTATTCGCCGTCCGGCGTGAAGCCGTACACCGGCAGTTCGCCGCCATGCGAAACGTACCACGACATATCGCCGCAGCCGGTTTCCTCGTTGGTGCCGAACAGCAGACGGATGCGCTTGGAGGGGGCAAATCCGGCATCCTTGAGCGCCGCCAGCGCGTAGATGGCCGCCACCATCGGGCCCTTGTCGTCCATCGTGCCGCGTCCGTAAATACGGCCGTTTTTGATTTCGCCGGAAAACGGCTCGGTCTCGGTCCAGCCGTCGCCGGCGGGCACAACGTCCAGATGACCGAGCACAGCCACCATTTCCTCGCCCTCGCCGTACTCGCACCAGCCGACGCGGTCGTCCATATTGCCGGTCCGGAAACCCAGCTTTTCGCAGAGCGCAAGCGTTTCGTGCAGCGCACGGGCAGGCTCACGGCCGAACGGCGCATGCTCTTCCGGCACGCCTTCCACGCTCGGTATGCGCACGAGCGCGGCAAGACTTTCCAGCAGTTCGTCCGCATGTGCGCGGATATAGGGTTTGCAGTTCATAATAAAAACCTCCTTAACAGGGTGGATTATTCATCGGATTGGGAATGATTGAGCACAAAATGGCTCTTTTTGTATGAGATAAGTCCGTCGCGCTGCATGCGGCTCAGCTCGGCGGACAGCGCACTGCGGTCCACGCCGAGGTAGTCGGCAAGCTGCTGACGGTCAAACGGAATGTCGAACGTGTCCGAGCCGTGCTGCACCGCCTGCGCGGACAGGTACGACAGCAGCTTGCCGCGCATGGATTTCGGGCTTGTGTGGAAGATTTTTCGCGTCAAAAGCAGGTTTTTCTGCGCGGTGACGTCCAAAAGATTGCGTAAAAGCACACTGTGCGCGCTGTCCTGCGCGGCAGAGGAGAGCAGCATTTCGCTCGGCAGGAACAGCACCTCGGACGGCTCGTCCGCCACCGCGGAGACCATCATGGGCGTGCCGGGGACGCAGGCGTACGTTTCAGCGAATACCGAACCGGGCGTAATGTGATCGAGCAGCATCTTGTGGCCCCATGCGTCGCAGCGCTCGATATTCACGCCGCCCGAGAGCAGAATGCACAGCGCATGCGCGGTATCGCCAACGCGGTAAATCGGCTGAAATTTGTCAAATTCACGCGTGCAGGCGTGCAGACGGCGCAAAAGCGGGGATAATTCTGCGGTTTCAATGCCGCGGAACAGGCCGCAGCGCGCAAGGATGGACAGGTTCATATTTCCTCCTGTTTTGTTGTTGGGACAACATACTTTGCCTTCTCAGTATAGTAAGATATGAGCGTAAAGTCAAGCGGGACACACGAACCGCGCAGGCGGGTTCGCCCGAACGGGGCGGCAGCTTTTTCAGCACCGGAAAGCCGGGGCACACGAACTGCGTCAGCGTGTTCGCCCTTTCCGGGCGGCTTCTTTTCTGCACCGACCCAGCGGGGCACTCGAACTGCCGCAGGCGTGTTCGCCCCTGACGGGCGGGAAGTTTTCCGCTGAACCTCAGCGGGGGATTCGCCGTCTGCGGACGGCGGGAACGTGCCGCGCCCCGCAGCGGGGACGACGCCGTACCCACGGCGGTGGGCAAAAAGGAAGGACAACCTGCGGTTTTCCTTCCTCTTTGAACTCCTACCTTTCCCTTGTTAAATAGTCTGGCGCAGATTACTGACATGTGACCGCTGCGAAATAAGGGGAACGGCAGTCGGGTTATCGCAGCGTATCTTTCTCCGCCTTTTCGCAGTTCACAGACAGCGTACTGCTACACATACGGGCTACTCTGCGCAGGCGCGACATAACAGTGTCGCGCAACTCTTTGGCACGTTGTAACGCACGGCATCTGCGAATTTAGACGTTTGGTACAATTTATCCTCGTAGGTGCTGTCTATCATAATGCGCTTACGAATTGCGCGGCACTGTCATGCCGCGCCTGCTGGAAGTAGCCGACCTGTGTAGCAGAACGGTATCTGACCCTGCGAACAGGTTGCGAAAGACACGGAAGAAAAAATCCTCTGCCGTTCCCTTATTTCGCAGCGGTCACATGTCGGCAATCTGCGCCAGACTATCCAAGGGAAAGGGGTGATCCACAAGAGGGTGGAAACCGCAGGTGTCTACCCTCTTGTGCCCCCGCCGGGTAGGCGGCCCCCCGCTGGCTCAGCGGAACCATCTCAAGACAAGAAACAGGATATATAAGGAGAAAACACTATGATTCGCAAAATTATCGAAATCGACAAAGAAAAATGCAACGGCTGCGGCCTGTGTGCCCACGCCTGCCACGAGGGCGCTATCGGCATGGTGGACGGCAAAGCCGCTCTGCTCCGCGACGACTACTGCGACGGCCTCGGCAACTGCCTGCCGGTCTGCCCGACAGGCGCTATCTCGTTCGTCGAGCGCGAAGCCGCCGCTTACGACGAAGCCGCCGTGCAGGCCAATATGCAGGCAAAATCTCAGCCGCACACCGGATGCCGGGCAGCATGGCACGGAGTATGGAACACGCCCCGGTCAATCAGCCGGCCTCGTTCATTCCGATGCCGAGCCAGCTGCGCCAGTGGCCGGTGCAGATCAAGCTTGTGCCGGTGAATGCGCCTTATTTTGACGGCGCAAACCTGCTCATCGCGGCAGACTGCACCGCTTACGCGTACGCAAATTTCCATCAGGATTTTATCCGGGGGAAGGTAACGCTCGTCGGCTGTCCCAAGCTGGATGATGTGGATTACAGCGAGAAGCTGACCGAAATCCTCCGTCAGAACAACATCAAAAGCGTAACCGTTGTCCGCATGGAGGTGCCGTGCTGCGGCGGACTGGAATACGCCGTCCGCACCGCGCTGCAGAACTGCGGCAAGCTGTTGCCGTGGCAGGTGAAGACCATTTCCATCAAGGGCGAACTGCTGGACGACTGACCGATTTCTGTCGATTTCACTGATTTGCATTTGCAATTTTCGTTCAAAACGTGTAAAATAAAAAGGTAACACCACATAATTGGACAAGAGTGATTTGTGAGTAAAGTTTGTGTTCTGACGCGGCACGGTTTCGCAGCAATACTTGATGTATTGCAAGAATCGTAACAAAGTCAGAGTGCAAAATTTCCACAAAGCACCGCAGTCAAATTGTGTGGTGGTGCCTTTGGAATGACACCGCGCAACGCGGTATGTAGGAGCGAAAATTCATGGCAGTCACTTTGGCAGAAATCGCTGCGCTGGCGGGCGTTTCCCGCGGTACGGTGGATCGGGCACTTAACGACAGAGGACGCGTCGATCCCAAGGTTGCGGCACGCGTGCGCTGCATTGCAGCAGAGCGAGGCTACCGCCCGAACCGTGCGGGACGCATGCTGGCACGCGCGAAAAACCCGATCAGGATCGGCGTGATCGTCCAGTCGGTCGAGACCATGTTCATGCACACGGTATTTGAGGAGATCGAACGCGCATCGGCGCACTTTACCACCACCGGCGCAGAGGTGCTCGTGCGGCCGCTTGAGGGCATCGATGCACAGCAGCAGCTGGACGTGATCGACGAGCTGCTCGAGGCAGGCGTGCAGGGCATCGCGCTTTCTCCGGCGGAGGACGAGCGGATACGCGCCCGTATTCAGGAGCTGTCCGGGCGCATGCCGGTCGTTACCTTCAACTCGGATCTGCCGGACTCGGGCCGCCTGTGCTATGTCGGCGTGGACAATTTCGCGTGCGGACGCATGAGCGCCGGTCTGATGGACCTGCTGCTCGCCGGTCACGGGGAAGTCCTGTTGGTTGCCGGTCAGGAAAACAACTGGTCACATCAGCAGCGTGTGGACGGCTTTCAGACCGAGGCTGCCGCAAATTTCCCCGGTTTGAGTCTGCTGCCGCCGCAGACCTGCGGGGACGATCAGCAGCTGGCGCATGATATTGTGTGCCGCGCCGTGCAGGAGCATCCGTCGCTGCGCGGTGTGTACGTTTCGGTAAACGGTCAGCTCGGCGCGTGCGACGCGCTGCGTGAACTGGGTTTACAGGGCAAGGTGCACCTGATCTGCCACGATTTGATTCCGGCAAATGCGGAGAATGTCCGCCGCGGACTCATCGACTTCCTGATCGATCAGGATGCCGCCCTGCAGGGGGCACGTCCGATCGAGCTGCTCATGGACTACCTGTTGGCAGGCGAAAAGCCGGAGACCGACCGCATTCTTGCGTGCATTGATATCCGCAACCGCTACAACGTGTGAGGTGCGCGATGAAAGAGGTTTTGCGGCTCGATCACGGCGTTTTGACGCATTTTCCGGCACCGGCCGGATGGAATAAGCCTGCGCTCATCCTGTGCCCGGGCGGCGGCTACGAATACTGCTCCATCCGGGAGGGCGCACCGGTCGCGCGTGCGTTTGCGCGGGACGGTGTGGAAGCGTTCGTGCTCGAGTACGACTGCACGGAGGTGCCGCTTGGCGTAAAGCCGCTGCACACGCTGTCCGCGTCTGTCGCCTGGGTGAGAGAACATGCGGCACAGCTCGGCATCGCGGCAGACCGCATTGCGGTCGGCGGATTTTCGGCGGGCGCCCATCTGGCGGGACTGCTGGCGGCGACGTGGCACGACGCGGACTGGTTTCCTGCGGGCACGGATTTGCAGGCGCACCGACCGAATGCGGCGGTGCTGTGCTATCCGGTGGTCTCGGCGGGAGCGTATGCGCATCGCGGCAGCTTTGTGCGTCTGGCAGGTGAAAATGCTGCGGAACAGCGGAGATTTTCGCTGGAAACGCTGGTTTCCGCGCGCATGCCGCGTACATTTTTGTGGCACACCCTGACGGACGCGACCGTTCCGGTCGAGAACACGCTGCTGCTCGAGGCGGCTTTGCGCCGAGAGAACATCAGCCACGAGCTGCACCTGTTCCCGCACGGCGTGCACGGACTCGCGCTCGCGGATTTGGAGACAGCAGACCCGATGAAAGGGCGCGTGCCCGACCGGCATATAAACCGCTGGCAGGTACTCTGCGCGGAATGGCTGAAGGAGGAATAACAATGCAGATTCGACACGCCCGGCCGGAGGATCTTCCGGCGATGCAGAAAATTTTTGCGGACGCGCGGGCATTTATGCGCGAAAACGGCAATCCCGATCAGTGGGGAGACAGATTCCCGACGCAGGAAATGCTGGACAAGGATCTTGCACTGCACCGCAGCTACGTCTGCGAGGACAACGGCAAAATCGCAGCGACCTTTGCGTTTACGACCGACGGCGAGCCGACCTACCGCGTCATTCGCGGCGGCGCCTGGCTGGACGATGCGCCGTACGGCGTTGTCCACCGTATCGCGGCGGCAAAGGGCACGCACGGCGCGGCTTCGTTCTGCATGAACTGGTGCATGGAGCAGTGCGGCAACATCCGCATCGACACGCACGCGAACAACAAGCCCATGCAGGGTCTGCTGAACAAGCTCGGCTATACCTATTGCGGCGTCATTGAGCTGGAAAACGGGCGCGGAGAACGTCTGGCGTTCCAGAAACGAGTAGAAAAGTAAGTAAGAAACAGCAAACGGCATACCGGAGAGAATCTCACGGTGTGCCGTTTTTTTATTTCCGGACTTTGATAAAATTAAAGATTGACTTTAATATAATTTGATATTATAATGAAGTTGCAATGAAAGGAAGTGATAGCCGTGGCAATCGAGGTAATGCCGGAGTGGCTTGCATCGCTGGACGAGGAGGACGTGTCGTTCATCAAAAAATTCGTGCTGGCGTCGGGTTCGCTCAAGGAGGTCGCGGGCATTTACGGTGTGACCTACCCGACCGTGCGCCTGCGTCTGGACCGTCTGATCCAGAAGATCAGACTTGGCGAGCAGGCGGACGAGGAGCCGTATATCGCGCTCATCAAGCGTCTTGCGGTCAAGGACAAGCTGGATTTTG
The DNA here is from genome assembly GCF_003481925.1 of Butyricicoccus sp. OF10-2. Lineage (NCBI taxonomy): Bacteria > Bacillati > Bacillota > Clostridia > Eubacteriales > Butyricicoccaceae > Butyricicoccus > Butyricicoccus sp. OF10-2. Next base: position 162,057 of record NZ_QUMC01000003.1, read on the forward strand.
ACACGGCGAAGCTGCTCATCAACGAGTACAAAAAGCTGAGAGAGGGGAACAAATAATGCTGATTGCAACGGTTTCTACAATTATTTCGCTGATTTTTCTGATCGCGTTTGTCGCGGCAATGATTATTTTGCAGGTCTATCTTTCCAGACGGAAGAGCAAAGTGCCGGGACTGGTACTGCCTGCCATCACGTTTTCGGGGGAGCTGTTCATCCTGCTGAACGTGGTGACGAATGTGGTGATGACCTCAGTGGCTGACAATGCGGTTGGCGGAGTGGATTCGTATGACGTGTTCGTGACGGTGCTCAACACGGTGCTGACGCTGCTCGTTATCTCCATGCCGACCATCGTGCTGCTGGTGATCTACTTCCTCAGCCGCAGAGGGATGAACCGCAAAAAGCAGATCGAGAAGATGAATATTCAGGATTTGTGAGTTTTTCGCTGAATTCAGCGGGACATGGCCTGCCCGGCGGGGCACAAGAGGGTAGACACCTGCGGTTTCCACCCTCTTGTGAATCCCCCCTTTCCCTTGGAGGGTCT
>NZ_QUMC01000030.1:0-42866 GCF_003481925.1 Butyricicoccus sp. OF10-2
AGATGAATATTCAGGATTTGTGAGTTTTTTCGCTGAAATTCAGCGGGACATGGCCTGCCGGCCGGGGCATCAAGAGGGTAGTACACCTGCGGTTTCCACCCTCTTGTGAATCACCCCTTTCCCTTGGAGGGCACGGTGGTGATGGGAGAACTGAGACTATAGAGGAACGGCAGAGGATTTTTTCTACCGTAGGGGAGCACAGTGTGCTCCCATTTCTTTACCTATTCGCAGTGTCAGATACCGTTCTGCTACACATAAGATTAAGTCCACGCAGAGGGCGGCATGACAGTGCCGCCCAATTTTTGCGCGTTATACCGCCCGGCACCTGCGAAGATAAATTGTACCGAATGCTTAATTCGCAGGTGCCGTGCGTTACAACATGCCAAAGTGTTGCGCGACACTGTTATGTCGCGCCTGCGTAGAGTAACTCGCCTGTGTAGCAGTATGCTATCTGTGAACTGCGAAAAGGTGGAGAGAGCCACGCAACGGTAACCCGACTGCCGTTCCTCTTTTCGAAGCGGTCGCCGGTCTCTGGTCTGCGCCAGATTAGGAAGCAAGGGAAAGGTAGGAGTTCAAAGAGGAAGGAAAACCGCAGGTTGTCCTTCCTTTTTGCCCCCGCCTCGGGCGCGGCGAATCCCCGCGCTCCGCAGAGCGCAACTCCCCGCTGAGGTTCAGCGAAAAACTCCCCGCCCGTCAGGGTCGAACACGCTAACGCAGTTCGCGCACCCCGGCTTTCCGGTGCAGAAAAAGGAGCCGCCCAGATAGGGCGAACCCGCCGACGGCAGTTCGTGTGCCCTGGTCACCTTGTGTCGAGAAAAGAAAAGCACCGCAGAATTGCTTCCACGGTGTTCAAAGTATGCGCTTTTACTCAAATCGCAGCAGCGTATCGACATCCTTACGCGCCGGCGCTGCGGGTCCTGTGCCGGATGACCGAGCGCGATGAGCGCGGCCACTTCCTGACCCTCGGGGATTTCCACAACCTTGGCAACCTCAGCGGGATCGTAAATACCCATAATAACCGTGCCGAGACCGAGCGCATGCGCGGACAGGCAGAAGGTCTGTGCGGCGATGCCCGCATCAAAGGACTGCCAGTGAGTGGCAAGCGGGGTACTGAACGAGCCGTCGCGCTCGTAGCCGGAGCGCTCCTTGATCATGGTCAGCACGACCAGCGCCGGTGCGCCGTGGGTGGTCTTCTGGTTGTAGGTAAAACCGAGCATGCAGTTGTCGGCCAGCTTGTCCTTCTTTTCCTTGTCGGTCACAACGATGTAGCGCGCGATCTGCGTATTCTTCCAGCTCGGCGCAAAGGCGGCAGCTTCAACGACCTGACGAACCTCGTCCTCGGTCACAGGCTGCTCGGTGAACTTGCGGATGCTTCGGCGGGTTTTGATACATTCCAGTGCTTCCATGAGAATATCTTCCTTTTTAGAGTATGTTTGACTTTATTATAGCAGAGCGGAAAAGCAAGTGCAAGTTAATTATCCGCCATTACCTTAATATAGTAGCGGCGATGGCGCGGACCGTCGAACTCGCAGAAGTACACGCCCTGCCAGATGCCGAGGATGGGCTTGCCGTCCTCGATGAGCACGGTCTGGCTCGGGCCGACATAGCTGCACTTGAGGTGCGCGGTCGAATTGCCCTCGGCATGCCGGAACTCCCGCCTGTCGGGAAACGCCTCGCGCAGACCGAGCAGCAGGTCGTGCTGCACATCCGGGTCAGCGTTTTCGTTGATGGTGATACCGGCGGTCGTATGCGGGCAGTACACCACGGCAAGGCCGCTCTGCACGCCGCTTTCGCGGATGACTTCACGCAGTCTGGCGGTGATATTGTACATGCCCTCGTGATCGGTCGAGATGGAAAATTCCCTGGTTTTCATGCTCATTCTCCTCGGCTTTCGTGCAGATAGGTCGCTTCCAGATCGGAAAGGTGCAGCTTTACGGCAAGCGGGTACTTCTCGAACGCATGCGCGAGTGCGAAGCTGCCGCCCTTGACCGACTCGTCAAAGCCGCCCATGTGCCAGCGCACGGCGATCGCTTCCTCGGTGCGCAGCCGCATGAACCGCTCGATCAGGAACACGGATTTTTCGCCGTGACCGTACGGAAACTGGTCGTCTACTGCGTAAACCGGCACCTTTTCCCACTCGCCGCGGTCGTTTTTGCGGTTGCGCAGCTCGGTCTTGTAGAAACCGGCCTTGCACAGATCGTGCAGGAGCGAAACGATGGTGTAGCTTTCCAGATCGTCGGTTTCGGGATTGAAATGCTTGGAGATCAGCACGTTGTACACGTTGAGCGAGTGGTCGAGCAGACCGCCCTCATACGCAGCGTGGAACCGCGTGGACGCGGGAGCCGTGAAGAAATCCGTGCCCTCGAGCCACGCAAGCAGCTTTTCCGCGCCCGGACGATGGATGTTTTTGTTGTAGGTTTCGATGAAAATCTCTTTATTTGTCATGTTGTTCCTCCATTCGGGTGCGGGCAAGCCGCAGAAGCGTATCCCGCCGATTGTCGGTCTGACCGTCTATCACGGCATCCAGCAGGGCGTGCAGCATTTCACCGACCGGCCTGCCGCGCAGACCAAGCGCCTGTAAATCGGTTCCGTTTACGGCAAGCTGCCGCAGCGAGAAGCATTGCTCCTGCGCGAGCACGCGGTTCAGCAGCGCTTCGGTCTCAAACAGCTGCGCTACATAGTCGCGGCTGGTGCCCTGACCGACCGCATCGCCTTTTTTGATTGCCAGCAGGTCGCGGAACCGCGCCTCTCCGATGCGCGACAGGCTGCGCCGCACCAGCTTTTCGTTGTCACCGAGCGGTGTGTCGTGCCGCTCGACCAGCAGGAGGATGCGTTCGGTGTCCGCGCTCGAGAACCGCAGCCGCGGCAGGAGCTCGCGCGACAGCGCAAGGCTCGCCTTAGGATGTCCCCGGAAATGCCCGATGCCTTGCTCGTCCACGGTCTTGCAGGCGGGCTTGCCGCTGTCATGCAGTAGCATCGCCCACCGGAGCACCGGCTCGGCCGGCACCTGACCGACCGCGCGCACGGTGTGCTCCCACACATCGTACAGGTGGTGCGGATTCTGCTGCTGACAGCCCTGCATGGGCGCGAGCTCGGGCAGGGCAGAGGTGATAAGGTCAGCATAAGTCATCAGTGTGCGCTGCACATAGCGGCCGCACAGCAGACCGGTCAGCTCCTCGCGGATGCGCTCGGCGGCAATGCAGTCCAGGCGATGCACCTGCCGCCGCATGGCAGCGGCGGTTTCCGGCTCGATGGCGAATCCCAGCTTGGATGCGAAGCGCAGTCCGCGCAGGATGCGCAGCGCGTCCTCCTGAAATCGGGTGTCTGCATTACCGACCGCGCGCAGAACGCCGTTTTTGAGGTCGGTTTGCCCGCCAAACGGGTCGCACAGACCGCGTTCCGGGTGCCACGCCATCGCACCGACCGTGAAATCCCGGCGGGCCAGATCCTCACGGATGTCGGTGACAAAGCGCACGCCGTCCGGATGCCGCCCGTCCGAGTAGCCGCCCTCCGTGCGGTAGGTGGTAATCTCGAGCGGGCCGCCGTCCGTGAGCACGGTCAGCGTGCCGTGCCTGAGTCCGGTGGTGAGCACACGCGCGTCCGCGAACACAGCCTGCATCTGAGCCGGAGACGCGGACGTACACAAGTCCCAGTCGTGCGGTTCGACTCCGCGCAGACTGTCGCGCACGCAGCCGCCAACCGCCCACGCCTCAAATCCGGCACGCTCTAATCGCCGGATGGCGTGTGCCGCGTGTTCGGGCAGCCGCATCACTTTTTGTCCTGCTTCAGCTTGTACGAGCTGCCGTCCGGATTGATAACCACCGTGTTGTCCAGCTGTGCCTTTAGGCTCTTGCGGAAATCGGCAACGTACTCTGCGCGGAGCTCCTGCTGCTCCTTCTTCTCCGCGTCGGTCAGTCCTTCGGTTTTGGCCTTTTTGGCAAGCGCGTTGATGCGTGCAATTTTTTCGTCTGTCATATTGCAAAATCTCCTTGATTATCCTTATGCTATCTTTATATTATATCAAATTTCTATCCGTAATGAAAGCCTTTTGCGGACGCTGAGCAGCCGTTTCCGGTTATATCGCTGAATCCACGCGAACGGCAGGTTCGCCAGCTGAATCGCAAGCGCAATGACCGCATACCGGATGAGCCACGCCGTCCGGTCGGCGCTCAGCAGACAGAACGTGAGCGACACCCATCCGAGCACGCCGATCACATAATGAATCACCTCCGCGCGGCAGGTGATGAACAGAAAACGGTCGAGGTATGCCGTATCCCGCCCGGATTTGAGGTGCCGCTTGTCAAATTCGGGATTAAACTGCGGCAGCCGGTCCTTCCATTTCGGCAGACCGATCTTGCGGAAAACCCGCATTTCCCAATCGGAAACCGTGAAAAAGCGCCGGTTTGGGTCGAACCACCGTGTCTGCACGTCCTGCGGCAGAGCGCAGAATACGCCAGCCGTACCGAAATGCAGTCCGACCCAGAACGCTGTATTCAGCAGAGTAATGAGCAGATCCTTCATGCGGTTTGCCTCCCTTCGTACTGCCTCTATCATACCATGATACCGCCGTTTGTTCAACCGAACTGCCTTGACCGACAGGCTTCTGCATGCTACAATAAATGGAGATTCTTCTACGTTAAATCATAGTAAAGAGGTAGTCTATATGAAAATCGAAACAAAATGCCTGCATGAAGCTACAAGCCGGAAAACGGCGGTCCGGGCGTCATGCCGATCGTGCAGTCCACCACTTACCGCTTTGACTCGACCGCAAAGATCGCGTCCCTGTTCGATATGCCGACAGAGTGCATCTACTCGCGCTTTGCCAACCCGACCTGCGACGCGGTAGAGAAGAAAATCGCGTCCCTCGAGGGCGGCGTCGGCGCGATGCTGACTTCCTCGGGTCAGGCGGCATCCCTGCTGTCCATCCTCAACCTGTGCTCGGCAGGCGACAGCTTCATCGCGGCTTCCACCATCTACGGCGGCACGATCAACCTGTTCGGCGTAACGCTCAAAAAGCTGGGCATCGAGTGCATCTGGGCGGACGCAGAGGCAAGCGAGGAGGAAGTGCAGAAGCTGTTCAAGCCCAACACCAAGGCTGTGTTCGGTGAGACGCTGGCCAATCCCGCTCTGACCGTGTTCGACATTGAAAAGTGGGCGAACATCGCGCACAAGAATAACGTGCCGCTCATCGTGGACAACACGTTTGCAACGCCGGTGCTGTGCCGACCGATCGAATGGGGCGCGGATATTGTCATCCACTCCACCACCAAGTACATGGACGGCCATGCCGTACAGGGCGGCGGTGTGATCGTGGACGGCGGCAAGTTTGACTGGGCGGCATCGGGCAAGTTCCCGGATTTCACCGAGCCGGACGAAAGCTACCACGGCGTGGTCTACACCCGCGAGTTCGGCGCGATGGCGTACATCATCAAGGCGCGTATGCAGCTGATGCGCGACTTCGGCTGCTATCCGGCAGCGCACTCGGCGTTCCTGCTCAACCTCGGTCTGGAGACCCTTCCGGTGCGTATGCGTCAGTACTGCGAGAACGCGCTGACCGTTGCCAAGTTCCTCGAGTCGAGCGATAAGATCGCATCCGTTCGCTATCCCGCACTGCCGGGCAACGAGCACTACGAGCGTGCACAGAAGTACCTGCCGATGGGCACCTCGGGCGTTATGTCCATCGACATCAAGGGCGGCCGCGCTCCGGCGATGAAGTTCATGGACAGCCTCAAGCTGGCGTGCAATGAGGTTCATGTTGCCGACATCCGCACCTGCGTGCTGCATCCGGCGTCCGAAACCCACCGTCAGCTGACCGACGAGCAGCTGGTTGCCGCAGGCATTGAGCCGGGCATGGTTCGCATTTCGGTCGGTCTGGAGAATGTTGAGGACATTATCGCTGATTTGGAACAGGCTCTTAACCAGATTTAATTTACAGCAAAACAGGGTGTGTCAACGGACATGCCCTGTTCTTTCAGGAGGAAACTATGCGTATTCGCTCTATCGAGGCATCCGACCGCGAATTCTTTATCGACCGCTGCCATGCGTTCTACAAAACGCCTGCCTGCGACCATGAAATCCCGCAGCAGAACGCCGAACGCACGTTTGAGCTGCTCCTGCACGGCACGCCGTATGCGGACTGCCTGATTGCCGAGGACGAGAACGGACAGCCGTGCGCGTACTGTCTGCTGGCGCTCACCTGGTCGAATGAGGCGGGCGGTCTGTGCGTCTGGCTGGAGGAAATCATGGTGGATGACGAGCAGCGCGGCAAGGGCATCGGCAGCAGGATCATCGCCGCGGTGCACGAAAAGTACAACACAGCCGCGCGGTATCGTCTGGAGGTAACGGAAAGCAACGTGCGGGCAAGTGCCCTCTATCACATGCTCGGCTTTGAGGATTTAGAGTACAGGCAGATGATACTGGACACGCCGCCGCTCGGCTAAGCAGATCGTTGGTATTTTTGTCACAAACTTGTTACAAATTACCTCTTGATTTTGTGCACTAAGCGCACTATAATAAAGACATCAAAAGAAAGGAAGGAAGGTGGGTCCGATGGACAGTGAAATCCAGCAGTACGCGGGAGATATCCTTGCACATCCGCGTTTTCAGCAGCTTCGCACGTTCTGTCACCACGGACTGGACAACTCTGTGTATGACCATTCCGTTGCGGTAGCGGAAGCAGCCTGTCAGATCGCCCGCCTGATGCGTCTGTCGGAGAGCGAAACGACTTCGGTTGTCCGTGCCGCGCTGCTGCATGACTTTTTCGGCTATGACTGGCACGGCGAGCGCTTTCGCCGTTATCTGAGCCATTTTTCCGGCGTGCACCGCATTGCGCACATGCACGGGTTCATTCACGGCCACATCGCAGCCGACCGCGCCAAGCATACCTTCGGTCTGTCCGAGCGGGAGTGCGAAGCCATCGCACGGCACATGTTTCCGCTGGCGGCCATGCCGCGCACAAGAATCGCGTGGATCGTCACCGTGGCGGATAAAGCCGTGGCATCCAAGGAAATGACCGCCGCTGTCGGCGGTTACGTCTCGCACGCGTACCATAAAATTTTCGCATAAAAAAGCACCCGATCTCCATTGTGTCTGTTGGAGATCGGGTTTTTGTTATTCGTAGATGGAGTCGATGATTTCCTTTACCTCATCTACCGAAAGCGGTGCAGAAATCAGCACTTCATATTGGTCAATCATGGCAACCGCGTTGATTTGCTCCAGATTGTGCATGATGTACCATGTGGCATTTGGTTTTTTATATTCGATAACCGGACGGTCGTCCTTTTCGATGCCACCGGCACTGCCGTTTAGTGGAACTTCAATGAGTACCAGAATATAAGGACCGTTAGGGTCGGTGGGTTTGGTATAAGAACCGACAAAAGTTACTCGATCGGAGAGATAATCTTTTGTGATTTGAATTTGGGGTATGGAATACGCAGAAGGAATTTTAGTAGGTGCCATTTTCTGTTTTACACCGAATTCCGCTAAAGTGGTTTTCAAATCCGCATTGGTGATATCGAAATACTCCATAACGTGCATTTCATTCCAAGTGGACTCGGTTTTCTCTAAGTTGGTATCGGACAAATCTGTATCCGGTAAATCTTCATATCCGGGTTCAGGTACCTGTGGGTCAGCAGGCAGAGGATTCGCCTCTGAGCCGAGCGGTGCATTCGGGTCGTATTCCACCGTGTCGGTCGCGTGCTCATAATTCACCGATGTACCATCCGGAAAATGCGTATACCCGTCCTCAGTGGTCTCAAAATCGTCATGTCCGCTCTGGAAAAAGCCGAACGTCTCGGAATCCCACATCGCCGCATAGTCGAACGGATTGTGACCGGTAGCCAGCGCAAACACGGTTCCTGCGGCGAAAACAGCCGCCGCGACAACAAAAACGCGGTAGCACAGCCGCCGCCCGCGGTGCGGCTTGACGAAAAATTCCCTATGGTCGGCCTTGAACTTTTTGAGTGACGCTTCTGTGTCGATTTCCGGCACGTCCGTCTGCGTCTGCAAATACTGCTCGAGCGCAGGCAGAGCCGCATCACCGTTTTCGCAAACGTCGTCCATCAGCCGGAACAGCTCGTCAATCTGCTTAGAATCCTGCATTGTCGTCACTCCTTTCCATAAGTTCGGCGCAGTGCCGCCGTGCGCGGCTGTACTGGCTGCGGCAGGCGGTCTCGGAAATGCCGAGTTTTTCCGAAATGGTGGAATAGTCCATGTCCTCAGCGAGCCGCAGGGTCAGAATGCGCTGTTCGGACGCGGATAAGCCCTTTGGCAGCATACCGGAAAACGGTATCAGCTCGGGTTCGGCTGCACGCAGAATGCTTTCCTCAAGCGGCGCGGCCGCGTGTCTGCACTGCGCGCGGTATTCGCTGATGGCGTTGTTTTTCAGCACACGGAACAGCCACTTGACCGGCTGCTCGTGCTCCATCACGCTGTTTATCTTGGCCAGCAGGATGAGAAAGGTGTCGGCCACAATGTCCTCGGCAATATCGCGGCTGCCGACAATGGGCAGAACGGTCTGCACCATCATCCTGTAATACTTTGCATATGATTCCTCGAAAAAGAGGATTTGCTCCTGTGTCAATTTGGTTCCCCCTTGGGTTGGAAATGATACCATTCAATTATACAACGCCTGAGCGGGATTTTCTGTGGCAAATTTTTTGAAAAATTTTTTTAGCGGCTTGTTGTCACAAAACGGCGCTCTCGGTCGTTATAATAGTATCGGGAAAAATGGATTGACAGAATATGATTTTTGTTGTATACCATAGGTATGGATAGAAAAAACTGTATTATGTGGAGGGGCAATTATGACTAAGTTCAAGAAAATCGTAAGCGGCACACTCGCGGGCTGCCTGATGGCGTCCGCACTGATGATGAGCGCAGGCGCAGCCAATGTGCAGACCTATATACCGTCGGGTACGGTGCAGGCAGCTGCACAGAATACGGCGCAGACCCGCACTGCCGTAAAATCAATCCGCAGAGCGCGAACATCTATGTTGAGGGCATTCCGGCCACCTTCCCGAGCGAGACGGCAAGACGGTTTACACGGCGTTGAGCTACAACGGCTCGACCTACATGCCGCTGCGCACGGTTGGCCGCTGGATGGGCAAAAATATCTCGTGGGACAGTGCATCGCGCACGGTATTCCTGTCCGGCACTACGGAAAAGTCGTATCCGTGTGCGGATGACGATGCGTACCACAAGGAAGGCGTAAAATATGTCGGTGCGACCGGCACGGCTACGCTCGATAAGGGCGTGAAGGTGCTCGTGGACGGCAAACAGCAGACCTTCAAAAACCAGAAGGGCGAGACGATTTATCCGTTGTTTTACCGAAACTCCATCTATCTGCCGCTGCGCAACATCGGTGAATTGACCGGCATGGATGTAACGTGGTACAGCGCCAAGGCAGAGAATGACGTGAACGCCATCTTCCTGCGCATGCCGCTTTCGGACAGCAAGCGCGCCGAAATGGAAACCTACGCGACGAACCTCATGAAGCAGCTACTCGATATGCGAACGGATACGCAAAAGTTCAAGAATTGCAATTCTGCGGTGAAAAACGGCAGCTATACCGACTATGTGATTACCGATAAGGCGGCTGCTATGGCGGCGCTGGATTCCATCAAGCGCAAGGCGCAGACCATCCGCAGCGGCATGACCGAGCAGGTCAACCCGATCCGCTACTACAACAGCAGCCTGATGAACGAACTGGATTTCCTCATCAATAACGCGGATACCGTGATGGACCGCGTGAAGAACGGTCGGGTCGTGGTCGGCAGCAGCAATCCGGATACGAGCGTAGTCGATCAGACCGCTGTCATGTTCGGCGCGGATGATACCATGCTCGATTGCGAACGTATGGTTCGCATGCTGCGGCAGAATATGGATAGACTGTTTTAACAGGCAAACAAAAGAAGCTGAGACAAAATCTCAGCTTCTTTTTCATATTATCCGCCGCAGACCGAGCAGGCGGTGTAACCCTGCCGCTTGGCTTCGGAAAGCGACATTGGAATCTGGCTTTTCTTCAAATACCGGCAGCCGGCGCGGTGATATTTGGAGCCGGTGTCCGTGACGTAAACGGTCTCGCTCTGGTCGTCCGAGCTGCTGTAAGCTGCCGGGACGGACGAACTGTCACTCGAGGAACCGCCGGAGGACGAACCGCTCGATGCACCTGCTTTGAGCGTATCCACCTGTTTCTGTAAATCCGCCTTCTGGCTCGTGAGCGTGTCCACCTGCGTCTGCAGGCCGTTCTTCTCCTCGGTGAGCGAAGCCACCTGCGCTTTCAAATCGTCAATGGCCGGCTGGGATTCGTCCGCCTGCGCCTGCAGGTCGGAGACCGAGCCTTCCAGATGGCTTACCTGCGACTGCAGGGAAGCGGTCTCGTTCATCTGCTCCGCCAGATGATGATAATAGGTGTACGACGCACCGCCTAAAACGCAGTTCAGCAGCAGAGAAGCCGCGATTACAAGTGTTTTCAGCGTGTTTTTGTCAAATTTTTTGCCATCCATGGATGTCCTCGCTCCTTTCGGTCCGGTTTCATTGTATCGCCTAAAATCTGGCTGTGTAAATGAGGCAGAGCGAATTGTCGAGAAGTGTCGAACGCAGGACAGCACTTTTGCGGCGATGTTTGTATAATTTTCGTGTCTAACATTGAAAAACGGTCGGGAAGTGTGTATAATGAAACTAACTGAAAGTATCTGAGGATATGTAAAGTTATTTCTCATTTTGGAGCGTAAAAATTTATGGCATATGAAAAAAACAGACGCCGTCCTCCGGTCGAGGATGACGGCACGCTGATTGAGGGGCGCAACGCCGTCCTCGAAACGCTGCGCGCAGGCCGTGCAGTGGATAAGGTGTTTGTGGCCGAAGGCGCACACATCGGTGATGTGGCGGCAGAAGCGCGCAAGCATCGCGTTCCGGTCGTCACCTGCGACCGGCGCAAGCTGGACGGCATGAGCCCGACCGGCAACCATCAGGGCGTTATCGCACAGGCGGCGGCACAGGAGTACGTCTCGCTCGACGATATTTTCCGCGTCGCCGAGGAGCGCAGTGAGGTGCCGCTCATCGTTGTCTGCGACGGCATCGAGGACCCGCATAATCTGGGTGCCATCATCCGTTCGGCAGAGACTGCAGGCGCACACGGCGTTATCATCCCGAAGCGCAGAGCCGTCGGTCTGACCGCGGCTGTCGCTCGTTCGGCGGCGGGCGCACTCGCGTATGTCGGCGTACACAAGGCAAACAACCTTGCGTCCACGCTCGATGAACTCAAGGAACGCGGTGTATGGCTGTTCGGTGCAGAGGCTGACGGTACGGTCGGCCTGTATGACGCACCGTTTGATCGTCCAACCGCCATCATCATCGGCTCGGAAGGACAGGGGCTCAGCCGCCTGACCCGCGATAAGTGCGACTACATCGTCAGCATCCCGATGAGAGGCCGTGTCAACTCGCTGAACGCATCCAACGCAGCGGCTGTGCTGCTGTTTGAGGCGCTTCGCCGACGCACGCAGGGCAATTAAGGGGGAAGTGAACATGGATAGAAAAGACGATATGGATCTGGAATCGCTGAAAAATATGCTCAGCGATGTACCGGATACCGATGAATTTGATCTGGATTCCATCATCGCCGAGGTTTCCGGTCAGGCGCCCGCAAAGGCGGCAGAGCCAATGCCTAAGGCAGCGGCAGAGCCGGAAAAGCCGGTCGAGCCGCAGCCCGCACCGGCGGCAGAGACCAAGGCAGAGGAGCCGCAGACGGCTCCCAGGAATAAGAAGGATAAAACGGCAAAGAAGGCTGCAGAGACCGCTGCCGCAGCACACGAGTCTGTTGAAGAAGCACGCGAAGCGCGCATCGCGGCGCGCGAGCAGAAAATGGCAGAGCGCGAGCGCAGGACCGTGCAGAAGATCGCCGAGCGGCAGGCACGCCGCGAGGCCAAGCTGGCAGAAAAGGAAGCCGCCGAGCAGGCTGCCGAGCAGCAGGAGATCGTGGAAGAAGCCGCCGCCGAGGAAGCAAGCCGCAAGGCGAGCATCTCGCGCAAGCAGGCAAGAGCGGCACGCATTGCTGCCGATCAGGCTGAGGAAGAGGAGGACATCAAGCTGGTCGATCCGGAGGCGGCTATGCACGCGGCACGCCGCCGTTCGGGCATTCTGTCGTTCCGGTCGCTGCTGGTGCTGATCCTTGCCGCAGCTGCCGCGTATCTCAGCTTTGCACCGAGCTTTGAGGCACTGCCGCTTCCGGTCGTGCTCGATATTCTGCAGAACCCGACCATCGGCATCGGCGCACTGGCTGCCCTGCAGATTCTGGCGCTGCTGATCGGTATTGACGTGTTCGGCAACGGTTTTTCCTCGCTGCTGCACGGCCGTCCGGCACGCGGCACGCTCGTGTCGTTTGCGGAACTGGCATCGCTGCTGCACTGCGCCTCTCTGCTGGTATTTCCGGATCAGGGCGGCGTCGCTGTACCGTACACGGTGGTTTCCATCCTTCTGCTTTACGCCGAAATGCGTGAGGCACGCGGCCGCAGTCTGGCGCAGGCGCGTTCCTATCGTGCTGTCTGCGAAGCAGAGCAGCCGCTGGCGGTTTACAGCCACTACGACAGCGAGATTGATGCGTGCAATGCCGTCAAGTGCCCGCTGTACGATGCAAGCTCGTTCCTGACCGAGATCGAGCGCCCGGACACGGTTGACCGCTTCTCGCTCATCTACACGCCGATTGCACTGGCGCTCGCAATCATCCTGTCGCTGGTCGCTTCGTTCAACTGCGGCGAGCCGGTGCGCTTCTTCTGGGCGTTCTCGGCAATCCTGTCGGTGTCCGCGCCGATCGGTCTGCTGTGCGCGTTCGGCGCAAGCTACAAGAATACCGCAAGCCGCCTGCTGCGCTCGGGTGCAGCCATTGCGGGTGCGCGTCAGGCCAACCTGCTGCGCGGCACGGAGAAGGTCATGCTGCTCGAGAACGATCTGTTCCCGACCGGCTCGATCGAGCTTGAGGCCATCGACAATCTGGGCCGTATCACGGACGAGCAGATTCTCGGCTGTGCAGCCGCGCTGACCGAATCTGCCGGTCTGGAGCTGGGCCGCGTGCTGACCGATACCACGAAGGAGCGCTTCGGCATCACCTTCACCGCGCGTGACGTGCGTCTGGTCGAGGGCGGTGTAACCGGCGCTGTCGGCACCAGCCGTATCGTGCTCGGCACAGCGGCGCTCATGGTCAAGATGGGCGTTCCGATCGAATCCGGCCATAAGGGTCAGATCAATATGTATCTGGTTGTGGATAACGCGCTTGCAGGCGTGCTGACCATGCGTTACCAGACTACCAAGAATACCTATAAGGCGATGCGCCTCATGCGCCGCATGCACATGAATGCGGTCCTCGCTGTTCGTGATTTCAATATCTCCCCGGCGATGATTGAGGAGGAGTTTGACCTTCGACGCGGCTTTGCCGACCAGCCGGACCCGACAGGCGTGGATCGTCTGCTGAATCCGAATTACGCCAAGGGCGATGCACCGGCAGCTATCCTCACCCGCGAGGGTGCCGGTCCGTTCATGCAGGTGCTCCGCGGCGCGGATAAGCTGGCAGGCGCCGTCCGCTCGGCGCTGACGCTCGGCACGTTCGCCGGCCTGCTCGGTATGCTGATCGTGTTCTACCTGCTGTACCAGAACGCCGCAGACGCGCTTCCGGTGATGAATATCCTGCTGTATCAGCTTATTTGGTACATTCCGGTGTTTATTATCACCCAGCAGACGAGATAAGACATAGAAAAAACCTCCGTATGGTTCATACGGAGGTTTTTGCGTTTTCTGGCAGTAATTAGGCGGGGGACACAAACTGCGTCAGCGTGTTCGCCCTGTCAGGGCGAACACGCTCGCGCAGTTCGTGTGCCCCGCTCCGCCGGTGCAGAAAACAAGTCTCGTGTTTAAGTTAAACTGTTTTCCGATAATGCGACGGCGAAACGCCATACACAAGCCGAAACCGCTTGATAAAGTAGCTGAAATTATCAAATCCAACGCGAAACCCGACCTCCATGACCGGAAGATCGGTCTCACGGAGCAGACGCGCCGCCTGCTCGATCCGCAGGGAATTGATATGCTGGGTGAATGTCCTTCCGAAATTATCCCGGAAAAAGGTGCTGAAATACTGCGGCGACAATCCAAACTCCGCTGCAACCGCCGACAGCGAGAGCGGTTCGGTGAAATGCTCACCGAGGTAGCCGACGATCTCCTTCAGCTGCTGCGCCTTATAGTCCGCGCCCGGCGCATTTGATGTCCGACAAGTCTGCCGTACTGCGCGCACACCGCCACGATGCCGAGCAGCGCGGCCTTCACGGCAAGCTGACAGCCGGGCGCCTGCACTTGCCACGCGCGCACGATCTGTGCGAGCAGCGCACGGATTTCGTTCTGCCCGGGTTCACCGGCGCGGATGCAGGTGTCGAACCGCAGCCGTCCCTCCGCGAGCGGCGCGAGCAGCGCGAATTCGCTCTGGTCGGCGCGCGAAAACTGCAGGAAATCCGCCGCAAACACGAACGAGCGGAACTGATTTTCCCGTCCGGCGGCGCGGATTTCGTGCAATTCCTCACCGGCGGCGAAGAACACATCGCCGTGGGTGCCCTCGTAGGTGTGGTCAGCGATGGTGAGCGAAACGTGGCCCGCGTCCACCGTGATGATTTCCAGCTCCGGGTGCCAGTGATAGGGGATAAAATCGCTGTCATCGGCCTCGCTGCCGTCCAGCGCGGGGTAGATCTGGAACGGAAACGCAAGTGTGCCGTGCTCTTTTTTTTCTCGGCGGGCTGCATCCATGGCGAAAATCCTTTCTGATGCACACGCTGCGTGCATACCTTAAAATCGTGTTATTACTGCTGAAGAAATTGCAAGCAATCCTTTGAATATCTGCTATAATTATAGATGAAAAAGGAAGGGAAGGCAAGAGTGCGACACAAACCAATCGTATTTTTGTTGTATCATTTGCGAGAAAATCCACTCGGATTTTTGTGCTGAATGACAAAGCCTTTCCGCACCGCGCCGAATCCGTTCAATGAGTGGTTGAAACTGGCTGTTATGGCGTGGTATAATGATAACAGATAGGCTGTTTTTCACAGCTGAATCTGCGTGATCGGGTGGGATATACCGGTCACCGCACCAAAAAATTATTTTTTGGAGGGAATTCCTATGTACATGGATAAGCAGGTCAAGCGCGGATACAACGAGTACATCCGTCTTGACGAAGGCATCGGCAAGGATGCCATGATGGACGTTGCTCTCCTCGTGATGGAAGACGGCGACACCTGGAGCTGCGAGGAGCCTGAGAAGGAAGTTGCAGCACTGGTATTCGACGGCAAGTGCACCATCAAGTGGGAGAATGAGTCCTACGACGTAGACCGTCCGAATCCGTTCGATTACAACCCGTCCTGCCTGCACGTTTGCAAGGGCGTAAAGTTCGAGATCATCGCACACGGTCCGTGCAACATCTACATCCAGAAGACTTTGAACGAAAAGACCTTCCCGAGCAAGATGTACAAGCCGGAAGACACCGATACCTGGGCACGCGGCAACAAGGGCGAGCTGATGGGCTGCATCAAGCGCGATGTACGCACCTGCTTCGATCTGGACAACGCGCCGTACTCCAACATGGTTCTGGGCGAAGTTGTCAACCTGCCGGGCAAGTGGTCCTCTTACCCGCCGCATCATCATCCGCAGCCGGAGTGCTACTTCTACCGCTTCGACAAGCCGATGGGCTTCGGCGCAGGCTGGGGCAACGGCGAGATCTACGAGACCCATCACAACGGTCTGGCTATCATCACCGATAAGATGCACTCCCAGGTAACCGCACCGGGCTACTCCTGCTGCTACGCATGGGGCATCCGTCATCTGCCGGGCGACCCGTGGGACAAGACCCGCATCGATGACGAGGAGCACCTGTGGCTGCTCGAGGACGATGCCAACGATCACATCTGCACTGCCCGAGCGGCAACTAAGTTGCCTTGCTTCTAAGGGGGACGCCGGGAAACAGACTGTAAAAACAGCCACCGGCTGTTTTTACACCGCTTGTTCGAAAATCACAAGCGGTCGTCTGAAACTCGCACGCGCAAACGCTTCGCGTTTATTTTAAGGCGCGTGTTCGCTCCCTTAGATACCGAAAAAGTTCCCAAGGAAACTTTTTCGGATAACCCCCTCTCGTTCGCACAGCGAACGAGGCTCGGGACACCACGTCCCGAGGCAGGGGTATCAAAGTCCGGCGGAGCTGGACTTTGATAAGAACTGCATCTGCCGCGTGCGCGCGGCAGGCACGAGACCTGTCTCGTGCGTTTGGGAACCTATGGTTCCCTTGCCCCTCCTTTTGGAGAGGGAGGGTGCTAAGTCAAGGCTTGTTGGAGACTGGCTTTGATTCATCATTATTTGTATTCTATTTAGGAGGATTTCCAACATGATTCATATGGAAACCGTTCGTCTGACTGCGTCTCAGGCACTCGTTCGCTTCCTCGAGAACCAGTATATCAGCTACATTGATATGGATGGCAACGAGCAGGAGCACAAGTTCGTTAAGGGCATCTTCATGCTGCCGGGCCACGGCAACGTAGTTGGCTTCGCTAACGGCGTTGAGCAGGAGCTCAAGGACATGGTTGTTTACCAGGGCAAGAACGAGCAGGGCATGGCTCTGGCTGCAGTTGGCTACGCTAAGCAGATGCGCCGCAAGTCCATCTTCGCCTGCACCTCTTCCGTAGGCCCCGGCGCTTGCAACATGGTTACCGCTGCTGCAACCGCAACCGCTAACAACATTCCGGTTCTGATCCTGCCGGGCGACATCTACGCTTCCCGTCAGCCGGACCCGGTTCTCCAGCAGATGGAGCAGCCGCAGAACCTGTCCATCTCCGCTCATGATGCTTTCCAGGCTGTTACCAAGTACTGGGGCCGCATCAACCGTCCGGAGCAGGTTATGACCGACATGATCTCCGCTATGCGTGTTCTGACCGATACCGCTAACACCGGTGCTGTTGCAATTTCTCTGCCGCAGGACGTTCAGGCTGAAGCATACGATTACCCGGTTGACTTCTTCAAGAAGCGTGTATGGCGCATCGACCGCCGTCCGGTTACCAAGTATGCTCTGGACAAGGCTGTTGAGGTCATCAAGAACGCAAAGAAGCCGCTCCTGATCTGCGGCGGCGGCGTTCGTTATGCTGAGGCACACAAGGTATTCAAGAAGTTCGCTGAGGACTTCGGCATCGCATTCGGCGAGACCCAGGCCGGCAAGTCCGCTGTTGTTTGGGATCACGAGCTGAACCTCGGCGGTCTGGGCACCACCGGCGGCATCGCTGCAAACAAGCTGGCGCACGAGGCTGACGTTGTAATCGGCGTTGGCACCCGTTACACCGACTTCACCACCGCTTCCAAGTGGCTGTACCGTACCGACGCGAAGTTCGTCAACATCAACCCGTCTGAGTTCCAGGCTTACAAGATGGACGCTACTCCGGTCGTTGCTGACGCAAACGAGGCTCTGACCGCAATCGGCGAGGAGCTGGCTAAGATCGGCTACCACACCGACAAGGCTTACGCTGAGGAAGTTGCTGCTCTGCGCAAGGAGTGGTGGACTGAGGTTGAGCGTCTGGACAAGGTTGAGTACACCGATCCGGAGCACTTCACCCCGGAGTGCAACGACGACAACCGTGAGTGCGTTGAGAAGTACATCGAGGATACCGGCTGCAAGCTGTGCCAGACCACCGTTCTGGGCACCATCAACCACATGATCGATGACAACGCTATCGTATGTGCAGCAGCAGGCTCTCTGCCGGGCGACATGCAGGGTCTGTGGCGTGCCCGCAAGGAGAACACCTACCACATGGAGTACGGTTACTCCTGCATGGGTTACGAGGTTGCCTCCGCTCTGGGCGCTAAGATCGCTTGCCCGGATCAGGAAGTTTACGCTATGTGCGGCGACGGTTCCTTCGACATGCTGCACTCTGAGCTGATCACTTCGGTTCAGATGGGCCACAAGATCAACGTTATGCTGTTCGATAACGCTTCCTTCGGCTGCATCAACAACCTCGAGGTTTCCAACGGCAACGCTTCCATCTGCACCGAGAAGAACATGCTTGAGGAAGGCGTAACCAACGGCGTACACAAGGGCAAGGTAATCCAGGTAGATTACGCTGCAATCGGCGCTGCTTACGGCTGCAAGACCTACACCGTTAAGACTCTTGACGAGCTGAAGGCTGCAATCGAGGATTCCAAGAAGCAGACCGTTTCCACTCTGATCGACATGAAGGTTCTGCCGAAGACCATGTCCGCAGGCTACGAGGCTTGGTGGCGTGTAGGCGTAGCTGAGGTATCTCAGAAGGCTGAGGTTCAGGCTGCCCGCAAGCGCATCGAGGATCACCTGTTCGAGTCTCGCCACTATTAATAGCGCGCGATAAACTCGCTTTAGGTTTACGAAAGCTCCCAACCGTGAGGTTGGGAGCTTTTTTTGCGGTTTCAAGTATGCTGAATGGAGAATGGGAAATGGGAAATGGCGCTATCCTTGCGCTCAGCCCGCCCTGCGGTACCGGTATAGAATAAAAGAACTCCTCCCATCGCTTCAGACGGGAGGAGTTCTTTTTTACAGCATCTGCAGCAGCTCGATCTGCTCACCGGACGGACCGGTAAAGAACCAGTTCTGCAGGCCGCCGAAGGTATTCGGCAGCACCTTCTTCTCCGGTGCGGTGAAGCTGATAACGCCTGCCGCCTTGAGGTCAGCCGCGGTCTTGTCGAGGTCGTCAACGTAAACGGCAAAGTGCGGGATGCTGCCCTCGCCGGACGGCACGAGCGTGCCTGCGGGCGGCTCGATCAGCTCGAGCAGGAAGCCGCCGAATTCAACGAGTGCCAGCTTCTTCAGGCCCTCCGGTGTCTCTACGCCGTCGCGCTTGAATACACTGCCGCCGATCATTTCGTAAAATGCAATGCTCTGGTCCATATCTACGGTGTAGATCGCAATATGGCCGATACCTTTATAGTGTTCCTTCATGGTGATTCCTCCTTGTACGGGCATTCTCGCCTTAGTATTAGCATAGCACGTTTTTGCGGATTTGCATAGGGGACAGGCATAAAAAAACGACCGTCTTTTGACGGTCGTTTTGAGTTGCATTACTGAACGGAATCGGAAACCGAAGCAGTGGTCTGATTCTCGAGGTAGTTCTGGTAGGTGGTCTTCTCGCTCTTGCCGAAGCCAAGGGGAGAGAAGATTACATAAGCCAGAACCATGATCAGCAGGGTAACGGTAGCCCAGATCTTGCCGTTCTTCCACGGGGTCAGATCTACAGCGCCTACGTCCTTCAGCTCGAAATCGGTTGCACGCGGATGCTTCTTAACGATTACCCACATCAGCAGCATGTCGAATACAAACAGGATCGCGGTGAAGTACAGGTAGTGGATGTTGTTCAGTGCCGGGATTACGTTGCGCAGACCGAACTGGAGAATGAAGTACAGTACAACGTGAACCGGGATGACGATCTTAGCAGCGATAGCCGGAACCTTCTTCCAGAAGAAGCCGCACAGCAGGCAAACAAAGATCGGGGTGTTGAACGCAGCGAAAGCAGAGTTTACGAAGCTCGTGATGCCGCCCATGTACAGCATGAACGGGGACATGATGGTGGAAACAACTGCTACTACAGTACCGAAGTTCTGACCGATCTTAACCATGCGTGCATCGGAAGCGGTCGGGTTGAACAGCGGACGGTGAATATCGAGTGCGTAGATGGTGGATGCGGAGTTCAGTACCGAGTTGAAGGAGGACAGGATCGCGCCGAACATTACAGCAGCGAAGAAGCCCAGGATCGGCTTCGGCATAACCTCTGCTACCAGCATCGGGTAAGCGGAGTCGCCGGAACCCCAGTCCATGCCCGGGTAAGCCAGTGCGCAGATAACGCCCGGAACAACGATGATCAGCGGAGTCATGATCTTGAGGAAGCCTGCAAATACGGCGCCCTTCTGTGCTTCCTTCAGGTTCTTAGCACCGAAGGTACGCTGGATGATGGACTGGTTGGTTGCCCAGTAGTACATGTTGTTGACCAGCAGACCGGTGAACAGCAGCGGCCACGGGAGCCACGGCTCCGGGGTGTTAACCTCGTTGATGGCGTTCAGGTAGGACGGATTGGTGTGCAGGAACTTGTCGAAGCCGTCCACGAAGGAGCCGTCGCCGCCGAGCTGGCCGGACAGGAACATGAAGCCGAATACCGGAACCAGCAGGCCGCCGACGATCAGGCCGAGGCCGTTGATGGAGTCGGACAGTGCGATTGCCTTCAGGCCGCCGAAGATGGCGTAGATAGAACCGATGATTGCGGTTGCAACACATACGATTGCGATTGCTGCGAAACGGGAAATACCGAACATCTTGTCAATGCCGAAGATGTTTACGAATACCTGTGCGCCTGCGTACAGGATGTTCGGCAGCATGATTACAACGTAGCTGAGCAGTACGATGATGGAAACCAGACGGCGGGTGCCTTCGTCGTAGCGCTGCTCAAAGAACTGCGGAACGGTGGTCAGACCGGTCTTCAGGTACTTCGGCATCAGTACGAATGCGAGGATTACCAGAGCGATTGCAGAGGTTACCTCCCAGCCCATGGTGGACATGCCGACGCGAACTGCCTGACCGTTGTTGCCAACGAGCTGTTCTGCGGAAAGGTTGGTCATCAGCAGAGAACCGGCGATGACCGGGCCGGTCAGGCTGCGGCCGCCGAGATAGTAGCCGTCCTGCGTGTCGAGGTTGTCACCGCGGGTTTTCCACCACGAGATGAGTGCGACGAGTGCCGTGAACGCCACGAAGGTGATCGCGGTAAACGCCATGGAGTTTACGAAGTTCATCTTTTTCTCCCCTTGTAAAAATTTCTTGTCCCGGCGGAGATCCCTCAAAATCCACCGGAACTTCGTGAATGTACAGCACCGATTTGTGCTTGCGTGCGCGTGCCCGCAAGATCCCAAAAAACAAGACCGTCAATCGAAGGACTGAAGATCTGTTAAATGGGCAAACCGCGTTGCCGCTTGTCCGAAAGTTATTTTAACACTATATAAGAGCTATAGCAAAGCATTTTTTTTACTTTTTTCGCACTTTGGATACTTGCACATAAACAAGAAGGTGTATTTGTGCATTTCGACGTTAACTGAACGCAGATTTACAAAGTGAACGTTAAAAAATTATCAGGAACAACAAAAAAATTCGTAAAACTGTATCTTTTTTACAAGGAAAAATCCCCACATAAAGTGGGGATCTGCACGAAATTACGGTGTATACCATTCATCGCTGCGATTTTTTGCATCAAAAATCTGCGCATATTCCGCATTGTGATAATCGTTCAGCAGGTCGTTTTCCGGCTGTTCGCTCTGCGGATACCAGGTGCCGTCCGGCAGGCGATAACCGTTGACGTTCATCACCGGAATCTGCTGCTGCAGGGCAAGGCGCATCTGGTCAAAGCCCGAGGTCGAGCAGCCGAGCGCGTTCAGCGCATACGCGGACAGATAGTTCGCGCTGATCTGCATGTTTGTCTGCTCCTCGATGTCGTAGTTCGCCCAGATGAAGAACGGCGTTACCATCTTTTTCTGGCGCAGCTCGGCATCCGAGAGATTGCCGCGCTGACTCTCGAGCAGGGTGTTGTAAAAGTCCTCCGGCAGATTGGGCTGGTGGTCGCCGAAGAACACGATTGCCGTCGGCTCATCCACCTTGGAGAAGTAGCTGATCAGCTCCTGCACGGCGTCGTCGCTGTACCGCACGAGCGACAGGTACTGGTCAACCGTCGGGTACTTGTCCTGCTCCTCACCGGTGAGGTAGATGCGCTTGTCGAAGTAACCGTCGCCGTCCCAGTCGTAGCCGCCGTGGTTCTGCATCGTTACGTTGAACACGAACAGCGGCGTGTTTTCCCTCTTGTTCTCGTACAGCTCGAAAATCTTCTTGTAGCTTGCGCTGTCGCTGATATAATCGCGCACACGACTGGCGTCAGCGGCAAAATCGTCCTGATAATACTGCGCTTCAAAGCCGAAGAAGCGGTAGACGTTCGTGCGGTTCCACGAGGTGGACAGATAGGGGTGAATCGCCGCCGTCTGGTAGCCGAGCGAATCCAGACCCGAGGTCAGATTGGGCATTTCGCTCTTGATGAACACCTGATACGCCGAGCAGTTGTACGGCAGGAACGCCATCGAATCGCCGGTGAGGAACTCCAGCTCGGTGTTGGCGGTGCCGCCGCCGAAGGTCGAAACGGTCAGCTGACCGCTGATGGTGTTTTCCTGACCCTGCATCAGCTTGTGCACATACGGCATGGGGTCCTCGTTGGTCTCAAGCGCACCGACCGAGCCGAGATCCGAGAAGGATTCGTTCATGATCACGATCAGATTGGGCGTTTTCGTGCCCTGTTTGCCGGTAAATTCGCTCTGTGCGGCAGAAAGCGCGTCCGCGCTGTAGCCCTCCGGCTGCTTGACAAACGAGCTGGTCGCGCAGCGCAGGAAGTAGAAAATCTCGCTGTACTGGCGGCTGGACTGCCAGAAAGCCAGTCCGGTGCCGACCGTCTGGATGCCGGTGTAGGCGATGAACGCCAGCACGAGCACACACGGCAGCGAAAACAGTCTGCGGAAGTACCAGCGCTTGTGCACCTTGAAGCTGCGCTGCATCAGGCACACGCTCACGCAGAACAGCACAGCCGCCGCTGCGGCGCGGAGCACGGAAAGCTCTATCGGTGCAGAGTAGCCCTTGGACACGTTGGCTGCCGTGCCGATGGCGGCAATGTCGCTCAGCATGACAGGCGTGCCGCGGAACAGCATAACGTAGTGGTCGATCATGCCGTGGATCATCGAAATTGCCATGCCGAGCATACGCCGATACGCACGTTGCCGCAGATCAGATAGGCCGCGGCGTAAACCGCCACATAGCAGATCCAGCCCTGAAAAAACGACTGCTTGAGCGTGATGACACAGCCCTTGACCATGTATTCCACCAGGATCAGGCTGACAGCCGCCGCAGACAGGAACAGCAGCACGTCATGCACGAGCAGAACCGCCGCGTACAGCCGCGTGTGATTTTCCGCAAACGGGTGGTTGCGGCGCCACGGACGCAGCACCAGCGGCACAAATGCGCCTGCGGTCAGCCAGTGCGAGATGGTCGGCTGATACATCAGCGAGCCCCTGCTCAGCAGGGGATGGAACAGCAGGAAAAACGCAACGAGCAGCAGTACGTTTGCACCGATTCGGTACGGATTTCTTCCGGTTTCGTTTTGAACCTTACGTTCAATGCTCAAAAAAGTTGCTCCTTTCGCAGAAACGGAAAAGCCGCTGTGGTGTTTCCGCAGCGGCTTCTCAAGTCGTTAGAATTTATGCCTCAGGCGTTTCCTCTACGCGGGTAACTGCGATAGAGAGATCGTCCAGCTGCTTGTCATCTACGGTATCCGGGCAGTTCATCATCAGGTCGGACGCGTTCTGAACCTCGGGAAGGCGATCACGTCGCGGATGGAATCCAGACCGGCGAGCAGCATGCACAGACGATCCAGACCGTAAGCCAGACCACCGTGCGGAGGTGCGCCGTAGGAGAACGCAGTGATCAGGTGACCGAACTGCTCCTTGGCCTTCTCCTCGGTGAAGCCGAGGGCCTCGAACATCTTGGTCTGCAGCTCGGGATCGTGGATACGAATGGAGCCGCCGCCCAGCTCACAGCCGTTGAGGATAATGTCGTAAGCCTTGGCACGAACCTTGGCCGGATCGGTGTCCAGCAGCGGGATATCCTCGTCCATCGGTGCGGTGAACGGATGGTGCATGGCTACGAGGCGGTTCTCCTCCTCGCTGTACTCGAACTGCGGGAACTCGGTGACCCACAGCAGCTTGAAGTCGTCCTTCTTAGCCAGACCCAGGCGCTTAGCCAGCTCGCAGCGCAGCGCGCCCAGAGCCACAGCGGCGGTCTGCCAGTTTGCGTCGGCAACAACGAACAGCAGGTCGTTCTCCTTTGCACCTGCGCGCTCCTTGATGGCTGCAATCTCGTCCTCGGACAGGAACTTGGCGAACGAAGAAGTCATGCTGCCGTCTGCAGCGAGCTTCATCCATGCCAGACCCTTTGCGCGGTAGGTCTTGACGAACTCGCCGAGCTTGTCAATCTCCTTGCGCGGGAACTTGTCCGCGTAGCCGTTTACGTTGATGAGACGAACCGTACCGCCGTTCGCTACGGTGTCCTTGAACACCTTGAACGAGCAGTCCTTGGCAATGTCGGAAATATCCTTGATCTCAAAGCCGAAGCGAACGTCCGGCTTGTCCGAGCCGTACTTGTCCATGGCGTCCTGCCAGGTCATGCGCGGCAGCGGCAGCTGAATGTCAACATCGAGCACTTCCTTGAATACGCGCTGGAGGAAGCCCTCGTTGACGGCGATAACGTCATCCTGCTCAACGAACGACATCTCAAGGTCGATCTGGGTGAACTCGGGCTGACGGTCAGCGCGCAGATCCTCGTCGCGGAAGCAGCGGGTGATCTGAATGTAACGGTCCATGCCGGACAGCATGAGCAGCTGCTTGTACTGCTGCGGGGACTGCGGCAGGGCGTAGAACTTGCCCGGATGTACACGGGACGGCACGAGGTAGTCGCGCGCGCCCTCCGGGGTGGACTTGGTCAGCATCGGGGTCTCGATTTCGAGGAAGCCGTGCTCGTCGAAGTAGTTGCGGGCAACCTGCGTTACGCGGTGGCGCAGCATCAGGTTCTTCTGCATGGACGGACGGCGCAGGTCAAGGTAGCGGTACTTCAGACGGATCTGGTCACCGACCTCCTTGGTGTCGTCGATCTCAAACGGGGTGGTTTCTGCCTTGGACAGAATGCGGATGTCCTCGGCAATAATTTCGACCTCGCCGGTCGGCATCTTCTTGTTGATGGCTGCCTCATCGCGGGCCACCAGCTTGCCCTTTACCGCTACAACGAACTCGGTGCGGCAGGTGAAGGCAATGTCGAACAGGTCAGCATTGACCGACTTGTCGAACGTGCACTGTACAATGCCCGCACGGTCGCGCAGCAGCAGGAACAGAACGCCGCCGTTGTCACGCACGCGGTCAACCCAGCCGTTTACGGTAACGGTCTGGCCCGCGTGCTCCAGGCGAAGCTCGCCGCACATATGCGTGCGCTTCATGCCTGCAATAGATGTGTTATTCATGTTTATCAATCCTTTAAGATTTGTTTATTACAGTTTTGATTTGCAGAGCAAATTCTATTTAATACGCGCTGTTGCACGAATTAGCTGAAATATAGATGGTAAGTTACTGATTGTCCTTATCCTTCATCGCCGGACGAACGTGCTCATAATAGCCGAGAAAGGCCATAATCGCAAATAAAATAATGCCGGCGAAGGCGATAAGGAACATAATGGAAGCGTTGTCGGCAATCGACGCGGAAAGCGCCAGAATAGCCGCAATGACACCGAGCATGCCGGTTATCATGAGAATACCGCCGTAAACAAGCTGTTTCATAAACAATCCCTCCATATTCAGTTGAAAATCTATCTCTACTAAAGGCGGGGGGCACCCGCCCTGCAATTTAGCGATTTATTTGTCGCAGATTACTTTGCCTGCGTTTTTCTTCGCCAGACCGTCATGGATGAGCTTTGCTGCCTCGTCAAGCGAAATCTTGACCTGCTCGCCGCTCTCCATATCCTTAACAGCGACAACGCCCGCGTTGATCTCATCCTCACCGAGGAAGATAACGAACGGAATGCCCAGCTTGTCGGCGTAGCCGATCTTGTGCTTGAACTTCTTCTGCTCGCTGTACAACTGGGTGCGGATGCCCGACTCGCGCAGAGCGGTAGCGGTCTTGATAGCGGCGCCCATGTCGTCAGTCATCGGCAGGATAAGTACGTCCGCCGGTGCCTTGTTCATCTGGTCGTTCAGATAACCCTGCTCACCGAGAACGTAGAACAGACGGGTCAGACCGATGGAAATGCCCACGCCCGGCAGCTGCTTGTCGGTGTAGTACTCGGCAAGGTTGTCGTAGCGGCCGCCCGAGCAGATGGAACCGATTTCCGGATGGTCGAGCATAGCGGTCTCGTAAACGGTACCGGTGTAGTAGTCCAGACCGCGTGCAATGGTCAGGTCGATCTCGAAGTGGTCAGCCGGAACGCCGAACGCCTGCATATAGGTTGCAACCGTTTTCAGCTCCTCTGCGCCGAGGTCGAATACCTCGTTCCTGCCCTTGTAGCCCTCCAGCGCCGCGAGGATACCCTCGGTGCCGCCCGGGGTCTCGATGAACTTCAGCAGCTCGTCAGCCGTAGCCGCTTCCACGCCGAAATCCTCGACCAGAATGGTCTTTACCTTCTCTGCGCCGATCTTCTCCAGCTTGTCGATGGTGCGCATCACGTCGCCGGCCTTCTCGGTCAAACCGAGGATAGCAAAGAAGCCGTTGAGCACCTTGCGGTTGTTGATGCGGATCTTGAAGCGCTGAAGACCGAGCGAGGTGAACGTCTTGTAGATGATGCTCGGCACCTCGGCCTCGTTGATGATGTCCAGCTTGCCGTCACCGATGACGTCGATGTCCGCCTGATAGAACTCGCGGAAACGGCCGCGCTGTGCGCGCTCACCGCGGTAAACCTTGCCGATCTGGAAACGGCGGAACGGGAAGGTCAGCTCGCCGTAGTGCTGGGCAACATACTTTGCCAGCGGTACGGTCAGGTCGAATCGCAGGGACAGATCGCTGTCGCCCTTGGTGAAGCGGTAGATCTGCTTTTCAGTCTCGCCGCCGCCCTTGGCAAGCAGTACCTCGGAGGACTCGATCAGCGGGGTATCCAGCGGATAGAAGCCGTACAGCGCATAGGTTTCGCGCAGTACCTGCATGATGCGCTCCATCTGCACCTGCGGTGCCGGAAGCAGCTCCATAAAGCCGGATAAGGTTCTGGGTTTTACTTTTTCCATAACTATTTTGATTCTCCTCAAGACAGACGTATGCACCGAATTGGCGTACCCGATCCGGTGCAACGAATGCTATGTTTATTTTTTGTTCTTCGGGTTGACAATATTACGCCAATCCAGATCACCGCGGTCCAGACCGAGGATGAGCATCTCGCGGTTGCCGAGTTGGTTGCAATCGGGATATTGTGCATGTCACACAGGCGGGAAATCGCATGAACGTCCGGTTCGTACTGTGCGTTGGACATCGGATCACGGAAAAACAGCACGAGGTCGATCTCGTTGTAGGCTACGCGCGCGGAGATCTGCTCCTCGCCGCCCTGCATACCCGCAAGGCACTTGTCGATTTTCAGACCGGTAGCTTCTTCAACAAACTTGCCGGTGGTGCCGGTGGCACAGATATTATGCTTTGCAAGAATACCGCAGTATGCCATGCAAAATTGTACCATCAGTTCTTTTTTGCGGTCATGTGCGATCAGTGCTATATTCATCAGGAATAACCCCTTTCCTGTATATTCATGTTGAGATTACTTACAATTTAAGTGGAATACGCTCGCCGTTGAGCCGCCGGGCGATATTCATAAAGGCGCGAGCCGCGCCCGTGTGCTTGACGGCATGAATGCTCCTGCCGCTGTTGCTGCACGAAATGAGGTCCACATCCTCGGGTACGAGACCGAGCAGGGGAAGTCCCGCTTCGTCCATCGCGTCGTCGATGTTGCCGGATTTGCCGTGGCTGATGAGCTGCGGACGCACGCGGTTAAGCACCATGCGGATGCGCTGTATGCAGTATTCCTCCTCCAGCTTGCGGGCGCAGCGTTCTGCGCCGCGGACACACACGCGGTCGGTCGAGGTGACGATGATCGCCTGCGTGGCAATATGCGCCAGAAAGGAAAGCTCAGCCGGCAGTCCGGCGGGACCGTCGATCAGCAGGTAGTCGAACCCGGCCTCCTCGGCCTGCACAGCCAGCTGCTCCATGCCGCGCTCGCTGAGAGCGGGAAGCGCCACCGGTGCAGTGAGTAAGTACAGCGTTTTCATATCCGGATGACACGCCATGGCATCCGCGAGGGGGACTGCGCCGCCTGCCACATCGGCAAACGAGTAGACCACCCGGTCGGACATGCCGAGCACGATATCCAGATTGCGCAGACCGCAGTCGCCGTCAATCAGCAGCACTTTGCTGCCAAGCTGCGCGAGAGCCGCGCCTACGCCCGCTGTAAGGGAGGTTTTTCCTGTGCCGCCCTTACCGGACGCAACAAGAATCACCTTCAACATACCGCCTCCGAAAGAAAACCTTATTTAAGGCAATACTGCATAAATCTGCAGATTCGCCTACAAGTGTATTATAAACTAACAGCGGGCGGTTTACAAGCGTTCCTCGAGATTTTTTTGTTGAAAACTTGGAAAGCCGCCTGGTTTGAACGCAGAAAACCCGGCAAAATCACATTTGCCGGGCTTAGGCTGCCGCGAAACTGCAGTTTCGCTTACAATTGTTTTATCGAATCAGGGTGTTCTCCGCCTGACGGGAGCTGCGCGGTCCGACTTGCCGACAGAGAAATACTCATCAAGCATATCACGCACAATCGGCGCAACGTAAGCGCCGTGGCCTGCGCCTTCACCGACCACGCAGATAACGATCTGCGGGTTGTCAAAGGGTGCAAACGCGATGAACAGACCGTTGTCGAATGACTCGCCGTTCTCGAACATCTCGGCCGTACCGGTCTTGCCGCCGACCTTGATGGGGTAGTCCGCGAAAACGCTGCCTGCGGTACCGCCCTCGTCGGTAACCTCGCTCATGCCCTGCATGACAAGCTCACGCGTGGCATCCGAAATGTCGATCTTGCCGCGCACCTCGGATTCATCGGTTTTCATAAAGCTGCTGTAATCGTAGCTTTTGATGCTTTTGACGAGCGTCGGCTTGTACAGCGTGCCGCCGTTTACAATCGCGGAAACATAGTTTGCCAGCTGCAGTGGCGTAAAGCCGTTATCCGACTGACCGATCGCTGCGTTCAGATCATCGCCGCCCTGCCATTCGCGGATCGCCGGGTCGGCCTTGCGCTGCTGCTCACGGTAGGTCGGGCCTGCCGCCTGACCGGTGGTTTCACCGACCTCGATGCCGGTCGCCGTGCCGAGACCGAACTTCTTAGTCCACTGTTCGAGGTGCTCACCGGTCAGCTTCTGACCGACCGTGTAGAAGAACGTATTGCACGAGTATTTGAGCGCATCCGTGACGTTGAGCGTCATGGGTGTGTCGTGGTTGTTGCAGCGGAAGGTCTGTCCGCCGTACTCGTAGGTGCCGGTACAGGTAACGTAGGTGTCACCGGAGATGATGCCTTCCTCCAGACCCGCGATGGCGGTCACCATCTTAAAGGTGGAGCCCGGCGGGTACACACCCGAGGTTGCACGGTTTACCTCCGGATGGCGGCTGTCCGCCTGGATGGAGGCGTAGTTTTTGTTGTAGTTTGCCAGATCGTAGGTCGGGTAGGACGCCATCGCGAGCACCTCGCCCGTGTTCGGGTCGAGCGCAACAGCCGCGCCGCCCTTGCCGTAGGCAGACAGATTGCTTTCCAGCGATTTCTCGGCGACTTCCTGCAGGTCAAGGTCAATCGTGGTGATAACATTGTCGCCCGGCTTGGGAGCCGTAGCGGTGGTCTGCTCGGCAATAGCCGAACCGCCAAGGTCGGTCTCCACCGTGCGGGAGCCTGCCGTGCCGTGCAGGTAGGACTCGAGCGCGCTCTCCAGACCGGATTTGCCGATGAGATCGCTCATCTGGTAGCCTGTCTTGTCCTTGTAAGGGCCGCCGTTTTTGTCGGAATTCCACTCGTCGGAGGTCAGGGAGCCGATCGTGCCGAGCAGGTGCGCGGCGGTGGCGGTGTCGTACTGGCGGACGGCTTCGCTCTGGATTTCAATGCCCTGAAAATCCGCGCTGTGCTCCTTGATATAGGCGATCAGGTCCATCGGCACATTGTCCGCGAGTGTGTAGGTCGCCTGATTGCTGAAGCCGACCGTGCGCATGCTGTAATAGATGCCGACCATCGTGCGGGCGTCCGCAAGCGAGAGATCGGTCGGCATGCCGAGGTTTTTCTCCATATAGGCGCGCATGGCGTTGATAAACTCGGTCGGGGAGACCAGCTTGGTCGCATCCACCTGTGCCGCCTGATCAATGGTGTTGCCGTTCTCGTCGGTCTTGGGGTCGGTCTCGTTCGCCTGCTTGGCAGCGTCTACAGCCGCCGTAACCGCATCCAGACCGAGCGACTTGGCGCTGTCCTTCATATAACCCGACAATTCGGCCAGCGATGAACTGTTGTAGGTGAACGGCGCGGACTGTGTGATCGGCAGCCGGTCGTTGATGGACGGAATCGCCGCCGTGTCCGCAGAAACCGCCTGCGCGGTGTCGGTCGGGGTGTCCGAGGACGTATCCGTGCTGTCTGCGGCATCCGCAGAGGTGTCACTCGAGGTATCGGTGGCAGCAGCCGCCTTTGCGGCATTCTGCTTGGCGGTCGCGTCCACGGCTGCGGTCTGGATACGGTGCGTCAGATCGAGCAGGGTATCAAACCGCTTATCGTTGCCGTCCCAGAAGGACGAGTAGATGAGCACGAGCGAAAAGCCGGTGTTGTTGGTGACGAGCGGCCTGCCGTAGCGGTCGAGGATCTCACCGCGGGCAGCGGAAACCGTAGACGTGGTGGTGAGAAACTCCGCCGAGCGGCGGACATACTTTTCGCCGCTCAGAATCTGCAGCTGGAATAACTGCGAGAGCGCCACACCGCTGCACAGCAGCAGCAGTCCGCACAGCGCGAGCAGACGGCGAAGCAGTTGAGGTTTATTTAACATGGGGAAGTGCTCCTTTCCGCAAAGGGTCAGCGGCTGCGCTTACGGGATTTGCCGCTGAGCCTGCGCAGCGGCAGGTAAACGACAAAGCAGAACAGGCAGGTCAGCACCGTACCGACGGCAAGCTGCCGCAGGACGATCAGGAAGGACGCGCCTGCATGCATCAGCGAGAAGAGATACCGCAGCAGACCGAGCAGCACACACTCAAACGCCGTAAGGATGAGCATGGAAATATAATTGCGGGTGAGCAGTCTCTGGCAGAGCTTTCCGGCGGCATAGCCGAACAGCAGGAAAAACAGGGGATAGAGACCGTCCACGCCGGTGAAGCTGAGGTCATAGCAGATGCCGACCGTCAAGCCGGTAACAGCCGCCTCCGCCGGGCCGCCGAGCAGCGCGGCTGCCGTGACAAGTGCGGGCAGCAGATCGACCGCAGAGCCGAAAATGCGCATGCCGCCGAACGTGCCGGTCTGCAGCGCGAAGATAATCACCGAAAAAAGCACATACGCGATCAGCTTCGGGATGGAAATATGTTCTCTCTGCATGGCTTACTCCGCTGTGTCCGTGTATTCGGTGATGATGGAAACCGAGGAAACGCTGTCCACGCTGACAAACGGCTTGATGACCGCGTAATACGACAGACCGCTTTCCTCCGGCTGTACGCTTTCCACCGTGCCGATGAGGATGCCCTTGGGAAATACACCGCCGCGTCCCGAGGTCTCGACCGTATCGCCGACGACCACCTTGGAGTCCTCGCGCAGATAGGACAGGCGAAGCGCACCGCGTGTCATCAGGTTATAGTCGCCCTCCGCAATGGCGGTCTCGCGCGTGCGGGTGACAAGCGCGCCGCACTGCATTTTCGGGTCGGTGATGGAAGTCACCTCGCAGGTGTTGTCGGTCACCTCGCTGACAAAGCCGAGCATGCCGTCCACGGTCGTTACAAGATCGTCCTTGTTGACGCCGCTCGAGCTGCCCTTGTCCAGCGTCAGCGTATCCGCCCAGTCGCCCGGACTGCGGGCGATGACCTCAGCACTGACCGTGGTGGTGGTGCGGGTGTTCTCCGGCTGCCCAAGCTGAGAGCGCAGCTGGTTGTTTTCCTCGAGCGCGATCTGTGCGTCGCGCACAAGCTGTGCATTGTCGCTGATCTGCTGCTTGAGCTGCTCATTCTCGGCCTTGAGTGCATCAAACTCGGTGAAATAATCCAGTCCCTTGTTGAAAAAGTGTCCGACACCGGTGCCGAACCGCTGAAACGGCCGGACAACCGCACCGGCGGCTCTCGTGATCGGCGAGGAATTGCCGCTGATGCCGCTGTACACCGCGGAGAAAATGCACAGCAGAATGACGACTGCCGCACCGATCAGGAGCGGAGAGCCGACTTTATGACGTCGTCGCAAAACGAATCTTCCTTTCATAATGTTGCACTGAAATGTGGAATTTCAGCAGGTAAATGCGGCTTACACCGCATGAATATCGCGCAGAATGGTATAAAGCGGAGCCACAGGCAGACCCATGACGCTGTAATAGTCGCCCTCGATGCCCTTGATGAGCAGTGCGCCGTGGCCCTGGATGCCGTAGGCGCCGGCCTTGTCGAGCGGCTCTCCGGTGGTGAGGTAGGCGGCAAGCTCGTCCTCCGCAAAATCGCGGAAGGTGACGCGCGTGCAGGTGTGCAGCGTGTGCGCCCCGCCGTCCGGCGTGAGCACGGCAAGTCCGGTCAGCACCTCATGGGTGCGTCCGCGCAGACGGCGGAGCATGGAAGCGGCCTCGTCCGCGTCCTTCGGCTTGCCGAGGCGCAGTCCGTCAATCGTGACCATGGTATCCGAGCCGATGCACACGGCGTTCGGGTGCTGCGCCTGCACAGCCTCGGCTTTCAGGCGGGAAAGGCGGGTGACTTCCTCGCCGAGCGGCGCATCTCGCAGGGTTTCGTCCGCATCGGCAGGGCAGACCGTAAAGTGTTCGGTGATAAGCGACAGAAGCTCCTTGCGCCGCGGCGAAGCGGACGCTAAAACGATCTCCATTATTCGACTCCTCTTTTATATAATCCGTTGGTAAATTCGCCGTCCAGCGGTGCGCCGGACAGGAACGCGCGGGCAATCCGCACACATTCCTCGGGCGATTCGATGGTGAACTGCAGACGCGCGGTCTGTACACCCAGGCGGGCAAAATCCTCACGCAGACAGAGCGGACGGCTGTTCAGCAGCGTGTTGCGGCAGCCGAATTCGTTCAGCAGCGGGAAACGCTCCTTGCGGCGGTCGGTGAGGTATGTCACGCCGTTCTGGCACGAGCACTTGCCGCCGTGCTGACGGCGAATGGCGCAGTTTTCAAAGATCATCAGCGGCAGACGGCCGTAGACGATCAGGTCGGTCTCGAGCGGACCGCGCATATCTCGAATCTGCGCCAGACGAGCCTCGAACGAAAGCGTCTGGCGGGAAACGCCCATTTCAGCCAGCGCACTCAGCGTTTTGCTGTTGTAGGCGTTCAGACCGAAATCGCCGTGTACGGTAAAGCCAAGCCGCTTGGCAAGCGGGATGTGACCGATGTTTCCGGCGAGAACCGTGTCGGTTCCTCGGCTCATGGCTTCACCGAGCAGCATCTCGATCTGCGGCTGCTCATTGTCCGAGAACACGCGCGGCAGGATGGCGGGCAGTCCGGTCTGCGCTGCAACTTCAAGCGGGACGTAAACGGTCTCCAGACCAAGCTCGCGCAGCGCATCCGCCTGCGCCTTGGTGCGCACGGCTGCGGTGTAGCCGCGGAAGCCCTCGCGGGCAGCGGCCTCGTCGTCGCGCGGCAGCACGTTGCCGTGCAGCCAGTCGCGGGAGGCGCAACGCCGCGTTTTGCCAGCAGAAGGTCGAGTGCATCGCGGCGCATGCCGTTCATCACGGACGCCGGGATCATCAGACCGTCCTGCACCTCGATACGCATATTCTCAATATAAAACGGCGTGCCGCCGATCTTTCTGAGCGATTTTTCGATCATCTCCGGTGTGGTCGGGCGGTTCTGCGCCTGCTCCACCGGCATGACGACCGAAACGCCGTCCGCGCTGAGCACCGCGCCGGTGTCCTTGCGGGCGGTAAAGCAGAGGGAAACCGGCACGAGCGGTGCCTCCTTGCCCTCGGCAAAGCGGTGCGCGGCCTCGTCATAGAGTTTCTTTACCTCGTTCATCGGCACATCAGTCTTGGTGCCGAACATGCTGTTGCCCAGTTTGCCGGTGTAGTAGCCGTCGGTGAAGCCGTCGCGCGAGAATACGCGGCGCAGAATGTCGCGCTCCTCGGCGGTCGGTCTGCGGTGTTCGCGGAGCAGGTCAGAGTAAACCTTGGTTACAATAGCGGCGTACTCCGGACGCTTCATGCGGCCCTCGATCTTGAGCGAGGACACACCCCAGTCGGAAAGCTCGGCAACGTGTCCGGCGAGCATGAGATCCTTGAGCGACAGCGGATAGCCGCCGCTGTACGGCAGGCGGCACGGCTGTGCACACAGACCGCGGTTGCCCGAGCGCTGACCGATCACGGCGGACAGGTAGCACTGACCCGAGTAGCACATGCACAGCGCACCGTGCACGAACACCTCGGTCTCGACACCGGCCTGCTCGGTGATGAGTTTGATCTCCTCGCGGGAGCATTCCCGGCTGAGCACTACGCGCGAAAAGCCGATGTCGCGCGCCTGCTTTGCTGCGTCGAGCGTGTGAATGGTCATCTGCGTGGAGGCGTGCAGCGCGAAATCCGGCGCGTGTGCGTGGATGAGCCGCGCCAGCCCCAGATCCTGCACGATAAGCGCGTCCGCGCCTGCTTCGTACAGGAATTTTGCATCCTCGAGTGCATCCTCAAGCTCGCGGTCACCTGCAAGAATGTTGAGTGTGATATTGGTTTTTACGTCGCGTGCGCGGCAGTAGGCGATGGCATCTGCCATCTCGTCATGCGAAAAGCCCTGTGCGTTGCGGCGTGCGTTGAACATGCCGAAGCCATATAGACCGCGCCTGCACCGGACTGCACAGCGGCGCGAATGCCCTCCGGCGAACCGGCGGGAGCAAGAAGTTCTACTTTATTCCTCATTTGCGGTTGTGATTCGGGTGCTTGCCGTTATTCTGCGCCTGTCGGTCGCGCAGTGCGGCAAGCTCGGCTTCGAGGGCACGGCATTTTGCCTCAGCGGCTTCGGCGGCAGACTTGGCCTTGATGTAATCATCCGCCAGCGTGACCGTTGCCAGTGCCAACGCGCGTGTGGACGCAAACGACGGCGAGCCGCCGCAGTGCGCTACGGTCTGGCGTGCCAGCTCGGCTAC
Source organism: Butyricicoccus sp. OF10-2 (assembly GCF_003481925.1). Classification (NCBI taxonomy): domain Bacteria; kingdom Bacillati; phylum Bacillota; class Clostridia; order Eubacteriales; family Butyricicoccaceae; genus Butyricicoccus; species Butyricicoccus sp. OF10-2. The sequence continues at coordinate 34,952 of NZ_QUMC01000030.1, forward strand.
CTCATGCATATAGTCCGCGCTCTCGTTGGAGACCAGGTTGTATTTTTGACCGGCAATATGAAGAACCATGCGGTTTGCCATAACGGGTCCCTTCCTTTCATTATAATATATATGCGGACAGCGCCGCTGAAAAGCGGTACTGTCGAATTTGGGCATAAGAAGATAAGATATAGTATAGCACAATATGACAGGTTTTGAAATAAAAATTCTGTGCAAACGATAAAAATCTCCGTATAGAATTTTCACAATGTGTATAAAGTGTAAAAGATTTGTGTTCGGCTTGTCTCTCGCGTTTTAGTGTGATAAAATGTGTATATTGGCGGAAGTCCGGGAAAAGGCTTCCACGTTATCTTTTGGAGGTCATTTTTATGCTGAACATGAACGAGGTCCGGCGTATTGTCGTCAAGGTCGGCTCCTCGACGCTGACTTATGACAACGGCAAGCCGAATATCCGCCGTATCGAGCGTCTGGTACGCACGATCAGCGACCTGCAGAACCGCGGCTTCGAGATGGTGCTCGTATCCTCGGGTGCGGTGGCGGTCGGCACGGCAAAGCTCGGCCTGGCGGAGAGACCGAAGGAGCTGTCGGTCAAGCAGGCGGCGGCGGCTGTCGGGCAGTGCGAGCTGATGCACATTTACGACAAAATGTTTCTGGAATACGGCATCAACGTGGCGCAGATCCTGCTGACGCGCGAGAATATCGTCGATGACGACCAGCGCACCAACATCCATAACACGTTTACCGCGCTGACCAAGATCGGCGTTGTGCCCATCATCAACGAAAACGACACGGTTGCAACCGCTGAGCTGAAGCATATCGAGAACTTCGGCGATAACGATACGCTGTCCGCGGTTGTGGCACGCATGTGCGATGCCGATCTGCTGGTTATCTTCTCGGATATCGACGGCCTGTACGACTCCAATCCGCGCACCAACCCGCAGGCCAAGCTGATTAACCACGTCGGCAGGATCGACGCAAAAATCCGCCGTATGGCGGGCGGCGCCGGTTCCGCGCACGGCACGGGCGGCATGGCGACCAAAATCACCGCCGCAGAGCTTTGCATGGACGCAGGCATTCCCATGATGGTCGCCAACGGCGATAAGCAGGGACTTTTGTATGATATTGTGGACGGTAAAGAGGTTGGAACCCTGTTCCAAAAGGATTATAATTACTAATAATTCCTGATTATAAGAGGTGAAAGTAATGCGACAGCTTTTAGAAATTGCCGAGGACGCCCGCCGCTCCAAGTACGCAGTGGCGAAGCTCGGCACGAACGACAAAAACCGCGGCATTCTCGCCATTGCGGACACGCTGATGGCACATGCGGACGAGATCATCGCGGCAAACAGGATTGATATTGAAAATGGCAGAGCGGCAGGTCTGAACGACGGCCTGATCGACCGCCTGATGCTGGACGAAAAGCGCATTGCGGGCATTGCCGAAGGCTGCCGTCAGGTGGCGGCGCTGCCCGACCCGGTCGGTGAGGTGCTTTGGATGCACAAGCGTCCGAACGGCCTGAACATCGGTCAGAAGCGCGTGCCGATGGGTGTGATCGGCATTATCTACGAGGCTCGTCCGAATGTCACCGTGGATGCGGCTGTGCTGTGCTTCAAGGCCGGCTCGGCGTGCATCCTGCGCGGCGGCAAGGAGGCATTCCGGTCCTCCATGTGCCTGACCAGGCTGATGCGCGCAGCACTGGCGGCCGAGGGTCTGCCGGAGAACGCCATCAATCTGGTGGAGGACACCAGCCGCGACACCGCAACCCAGATGATGAAGCTGAACGGCTATCTCGATGTGCTGATTCCGCGCGGCGGTGCAGGACTGATCCGTTCGGTTGTCATGAACGCGACCGTGCCCGTCATCGAGACCGGCACGGGCAACTGCCACGTTTACGTTGATGCGGCTGCCGACCTTGAGATGGCGAAGAATATTCTCGTCAACGCCAAGTGCCAGCGCCCGAGCGTATGCAATGCGGCGGAAAGCCTGCTTGTCCACAAGGACGTTGCGGAGAAATTTCTGCCGATGGCAGCAGAGGGCCTTGCACCCGATCATGTGGCAATTCACGGCTGTCCGCGCACGATGGACATCCTCGGTGACAGCATTGCGCCCGCGACCGATGAGGATTACGGCAGAGAATACCTCGGCTACGAAATTTCGTGCAAGGTGGTCGATTCGCTGGACGAGGCCATTGAGCATATCAACCGCTTTAACACCGGTCACTCGGAGTGCATCGTCACCCGCGATTATGATGCGTCGCAGCGATTCCTTGAGGAAGTGGACGCGGCGGCTGTCTATGTCAATGCGTCTACGCGCTTTACCGACGGCTTTGAGTTCGGCTTCGGCGCTGAAATCGGCATTTCTACCCAGAAGCTGCACGCACGCGGCCCGATGGGTCTGACCGCGCTCACCACCACCAAGTATATCATTTACGGAAACGGACAGGTGCGATAATGGATAAAACGATGGAGAAGGAATATAAGTGGCGTGCCGACGAGAAGCTGCTCGGTCAGGCGCTGCTGTGGGCTTCCTCGCGGATTGGCAGCCAGAGCCGAACCATCAACATGGAATCCAGCTATTTTGACACGGCGGACGGACTGCTGAAGGAACATCAAGCGGCACTGCGTCTGCGCCGCGAGAACGACCGCAGCGTGTGCTGTATGAGCTGCGCAACACGGATACGCCGGACGGCATGCGTGCCCACGAGGAGTACCAGTGCGAGGCGGTCTCTCTGCTTGACGGTCTGCGCCGTTTGCCCGAGCTTGGTGCACCGAACGACCTGTGCGAGCGGGCGCTGGCAGCCGACCTGCATGAAATCTGCACGGTTTCGTTCCGCCGGTGTGCGGTTCTGCTGCAGGAGGACGACACCGTGTGCGAAATGGCGCTTGACGAAGGCGAACTGCGTCATAACGGTAAAGCGGCGCCGCTGTGCGAGATCGAACTTGAGTATGTCGCAGGCAGCGAGGATACCTTCCACGCGCTTGCCGCAGAGCTGGCGCAGCAGCTTGACCTCGTGGTTGAGCCGACCAGCAAGCTGGCGAGAGCGATGGCGCTGTAAATTCCGCTTTACAAACCGGTTTCTATACCTTATAATAAGAACTGCAACAGGGGAATGAGGTTCTCCCTTGGACGAACGTCCTAAACCGCTTTTTTAGACTTTTTTTAGACTTAAAGCTGATGACTTCTGCGTTAAATTTACGCAGATGCCATCGGCTTTTCTGCGTTTCTGGGAGGAAAAAACTATGCTTACTTCACTCGCGCTTGCATTTCTGCTCGGTCTGGCTGCGGCGGCACTGTGCAGCCGGATTGGTCTGCCGCGCATCATCGGCATGCTGCTTACGGGCATTCTGATAGGCCCGTATGTGCTGAACTGGCTGGACGATTCCATTTTGTCCATCTCGTCCGACCTGCGGCAGATGGCGCTCATCATTATTTTAATTAAAGCGGGTCTGTCGCTCGATTTGTCCGACCTCAAGCGGGTGGGACGTCCGGCGGTCATGATGGCGTGCGTGCCTGCAAGCTGTGAGATTCTGGCGTTTTTTCTGCTCGCGCCGCACATTCTGGGCATCAACCGGATAGAAGCGGCCGTCATGGGTGCCGTGCTCGGTGCGGTATCTCCGGCGGTGGTTGTGCCGAGAATGGTACAGCTGATGGAAGAAAAGCGGGGAACAGGGCAGGGCATTCCGCAGATGATACTGGCGGGCGCGTCCTGTGACGATATTTATGTGATCGTGCTGTTCTCGACCTTTGTCGGCATGGCACAAGGCGGCAGTGCCAACATGATGGATTTCGTGAACATCCCGGTTTCCATTGTGCTCGGCGTGGCGCTCGGTGCGGCTGTCGGTCTGCTGCTGCACCTGTTCCTTGAGACCGCTTATCGGCACGGCTGCTATGTCCGCAACAGCACGAAGGTTATTCTGATTCTCGGCCTGTCGTTCCTGCTGATGGCGGTGGAGACCTGGCTCAAGGGCATCGTGTCCGTGTCCGGACTGCTGGCCGTTATGAGCATGGCGTGCGTCCTCAAGATCAAAAGTCCGGAGAAAGTCACCAAACGTCTGTCCGCCAAGTTCGGCAAGCTGTGGATCGCTGCCGAAGCGATTCTTTTCGTGCTAGTCGGCGCGGCTGTGGATATCCGCTGCGCAGTACAGGCCGGTGCCGCCGCTGTGCTCATGATCGCACTTGCGCTCGTGTTCCGCGCAGTCGGCGTAAGCATCTGTATGCTCGGTACCGGGCTGAACCGAAAGGAGCGCCTGTTCTGTGTTATTGCCTATCTGCCGAAGGCAACCGTGCAGGCGGCCATCGGCTCGGTGCCGCTGTCGATGGGTCTGCCGTGCGGACAGCTGGTGCTTTCGGTGGCGGTGCTCGCCATCCTGATTACCGCGCCGCTCGGCGCCATTGGCATCGACCGTACCGCCGGACGCCTTCTCGTGCAGGAGAGCCCGTCTGATATTGCAGAATGAGGATATGTTGGGTGCGTTTGTGATAACTGCTGTCATTTTCCTCGGCGGAAAATTGTGCAAAGTGTATATTTTTCGCTAAAGATGCAATTTCCTTCGTGAAATCTTGCAAAATTGCACGTTTCCGTGTATAATTAAAATGAAATTTTAGGAGGGTAAAACATATGACTTTCGACAGCATAATCACAATAGCGGCATTCTGCTGTTACCTGATCTTTATGCTCTGCATAGGCATGTATTTCGTCGGCAAAAACCGCACGACAAATGAGTATTTTCTGGGCGGCCGACAGCTTGGCTCGTGGGTAACCTCCATGAGTGCACAGGCATCCGATATGTCCGGCTGGCTGCTGATGGGTCTGCCGGGTGCGGCGTACCTGTCCGGTATTTCCGCAGGATGGATTGCCATTGGTCTGGCTATTGGCACTTACCTTAACTGGCTGCTCGTTGCAAAGCGTCTGCGCCAGTACACCAAAACCGCAGGTGATGCGATTACGCTGCCGCAGTTCTTCAAAAACCGTTTCCACGATGAAAGCGGCTGGATTTCGGTTGTTGCAGCGGTGTTCATTCTGGTGTTTTTCCTGTTCTACACCGCGTCCGGCTTTGTATCCTGCGCGAAGCTGTTCTCGTCCGTATTCGGCATTCCGTACATAGTGTCGCTGCTGGTCGGTGCAGTAGTCGTTATTTCGTACACGTTTGCAGGCGGCTTTTTCGCTGTTTGCTGGACCGACTTCTTCCAGGGCATCCTGATGTTCTTCTGCGTGCTCGCGGTTCCGACCATCGCTATCTTCTCGATGGGCGGCCCGACCGAGTTCTTCTCGCAGGTGGAAGCGTTCGATCCGAATTTCCTGAATATGCTCGTTGACGGTGCGACCGGCGTGCCGTATACTGCAATGGGCATCATCTCGCTGCTTGCATGGGGTCTCGGCTACTTCGGTCAGCCGCATATCCTCGTGCGCTTCATGGGCATTTCGTCTCCGCAGGCGATCAAGAAATCCCGACGCATTGCTACGGTATGGGTGCTTATCTCGCTGACCGCAGCTATCATGATTGGCGTTTCCGGCCGTATGTTCCTCGGCGACGGACTGCTGCTCAATGACGGCAATCAGGAAACCATCTACATTAACATGGTAGCGAAGATCTTCCCGGTATTCATCGCCGGTATCTTCCTGTCGGCTATTCTGGCAGCCATCATGTCCACTGCGGACAGCCAGCTGCTGGTTACCGCATCCGCTATCACGGAGGACTTTTACCACAACAAGATCCGCAAGAACGCAAGCGAGAAGGAGCTGATGTGGGTCTCCCGCGGCTGCGTTATGGCGGTAGCAATTATCGCTGTTCTGATCGCAACCAACCAGAACAGCACCATCCTTGGTCTGGTATCCTACGCATGGGGCGGCTTCGGCTCTGCCTTCGGTCCGCTGGTTCTGTGTTCGCTGTTCTGGAGACGCACGAACAAGCAGGGCGCGTATGCCGGCATTATCGTCGGCGGCGTAGTCGATCTGGTATGGGCGCAGCTGTCCGGCGGCATCTTCGATCTGTATGAGATCGTGCCGGGCTTTGTGTTCGGTCTGCTTGCCATCGTTGTTGTCAGCCTGCTGACACCGGCACCGACCAAGGCAGTGACCGATGAGTTCGATTCCTACCATCACTGCGTAGAGTAATCTGCAAAAGCAGAATTTAAGAGTAAGTAAAGCAGAACTTAAGAGTAAGTAATGTAAGTAAAAGGGAATACCCAATGTGGTACCGCCCAGAATCAATGAGGCGAGGAGGAGACTGCTATGACAAAGCAGACCGGAATTGTAGATCGCTTTGAAGGCGATTCCGTAGTCGTTGAAGTAAACGGCGAAATGGTGAATTTCGACCGTGCCGATGCACCGGCAATGCTGTGCGAGGGCATGGTGGTCATCATCAAGGACGGCCGTATCGTTGATATCGACGAAATCGAGACCCAGCGCATGGAAAACGATATGCGCCGTCGATTTGAGCGAATTCTCGGTAAGAATACCGATTGAATACCCCAGTAAAGGAAAGGCGAACACACCAATGGAAAAGAAACCCTTTTTGACGCTCCAGCAAGTGCAGGAGATCACCAAAACCTATCCGACTCCGTTCCACATTTACGATGAGAAGGCGATCCGTGAGAACGCCCGCAAGGTAAAGAAAGCATTTGCGTGGAATCCGGGCTACAAGGAATACTTCGCTGTTAAGGCGACGCCGAACCCGCGTCTCATCCAGATTCTGCATGAGGAAGGCTTTGGCTGTGACTGCTCCAGCCTGCCCGAGCTGCAGCTCAGCGATGTTTGCGGCGTAAAGGAGCATGACATCATGTTCTCCTCCAACGTCACTCCGGCAGAGGACTACAAGCTCGCGTCCGACCTGAACGCCATCATCAACTTCGATGATATTACCCACCTCGGTTTCTACGACAAGGTAGTAGGTGACTGGAAGGAGACCATGTCCTGCCGCTTCAATCCGGGCGGTGACTTCGTGCTGAACAACTCCATCATGGATACCCCGCAGGAGGCCAAGTACGGCATGACCCGCGAGCAGCTGGTCGAAGCGTTCAAGTACATGAAGCAAAAGGGTGTTAAGCATTTCGGCATTCACGCATTCCTCGCCTCCAACACGGTTGCCAATGAGTATTATCCGGCACTGGCACGCATCCTGTTCCAGCTGGCGGTTGACGTGCAGAAGGAGACCGGCGTGCATATCGCATTCATCAACCTGTCCGGCGGCGTAGGCATTCCGTACCGTCCGTCGCAGGAGCCGAACGACATCATGGCCATCGGTGAAGGCGTACATCAGGCTTACGACGAGGTTCTTGTTCCGGCCGGCATGGACGATGTTGCCATCTACACCGAGATGGGCCGCTTTATCCTTGGCCCTTACGGCGCTCTGGTTGCCCAGTGCATCCACCAGAAGCATACCTATAAGGAGTATGCCGGTCTGGACGCCTGCGCGGCAAACCTCATGCGTCCGGCGATGTACGGCGCATACCACCATATCACCGTGCTCGGCAAGGAAAACGCGCTGTGCGATCATACCTACGATGTGACCGGCGGTCTGTGCGAAAATAACGACAAGTTTGCCGTTGACCGCAATCTGCCGCAGATTGACATCGGCGATTACGTTTATATCCACGATACCGGCGCGCACGGCTTCTCGATGGGTTATAACTATAACGCAAAGCTGCGTTCCGCAGAGCTGCTGCTGCGCGAGGACGGCTCGGTAGAAATGATCCGCCGCGCAGAGACCCCGAAGGACTACTTTGCAACGTTTGATTTTACCGGACTGTTTGATAACATTAAGTAAGAGCCTTACGCACACAGAAAAGGACCCCTTTGGGGTCCTTTGAGGCTGTCGAAAAACTTCGTTTTCCGAACAGCCTCTCGCTCGAAACCACGCTTTCGAGCGAATCTCGAAGAAAAACCGCGTCCTGCGGACACATTTTTTCTTCCCTT